>JAYTBY010000734.1:0-30978 GCA_043736755.1 Planctomycetota bacterium
TCAGATCGCCAGCGCCGCGAGAGCCTCGTGGACACGATCGACATGGATGCCGGGTCCGCGCAGCTCCGTCGACTTCGACAGCTCGCCGTCGACGAGGAACAGCACGCGATCCGCGAACGTCGCATCGCGCGGGTTGTGCGTCACGAGCAGAACGGAACGCCCGTCCTCGTCGACGAGCTTCCGCAGGATCTGCATGACCTCGAGCCCCGCCTTCTGCGACAAGTTGCCCGTCGGCTCGTCCGCCAGGATCAGCGGTTGACCGCCGGCGAGCGCTCGCGCGATCGACGCACGCTGCATCTCCCCGCCCGACAACTGGTGCGGGAATGCATCGCGGCGATTCGTGATCCCAAGCTTCGTGAGCAGCGCGACGAGGCGCGCCTCATCGCGCTCGGGATGCGATCCCGCGATCGCGAGCGGCAAGCCCACGTTCTGCAGCACCGTCAAGTTCGGCAGCAAGTTGAAGAACTGGAAGACGTGGCCGAGCGCCGAACGACGCTCGAGCGTGCGCGCTTCCTCGGTGAGTTTCGAGAGGTCTTTCCCACGCAGGACGATGCGACCCGCGGACGGTTGGTCGAGCCCGGAGAGCAGATGAAGCAGCGTCGACTTGCCGGAACCGCTCGGCCCCATGATGCACGTGAACTCACGCTCGCGGACCTCGAACGACACGCCGCGCAGGATCGCGAGCTTGTCGGCGCCTTCGCCCTGGAACCGATAAACGTCGTGCGCTTCGACGAGAGTTGTCACGTCGCGGCTTCTTTCTCAGCGACTTTCGCCGTCTGCCACGCCGCCATCATCCGCTCGAGCGTCGCGACGTTCATGGGGACTTCGAGCGACGCTTCCATCGAACGAAAGCGTGATTCGAAGCGACGGACGGCGCTGCGCGCGGCGCGCTCGGGATCGATGTCGAGGTAGCGGCCGAGGAACGCGGCTGCGAGCAGGACGTCACCGAGTTCGTGCTCGATGCGCGCGCGCGCCGCAGCCGTCGCACCGGGCAATCCGTCGCTCGAGAGATCTGCACCGACGAGTGCCTCCTCGAGCTCGCGCACTTCCTCGTGCACCTTGGCCAGTGCACCCACGGGATTCGCCCAGCGAAAACCGGCTGAAACCGCCTTCCCGCCGACACGGTGCGCGCGCTGCAACGCCGGCAACGCGACGGGAACGCCGGCGATGGCACTGGCGTCTTCGTGCTTCTCCTCGCGCTCCGTCTTCTTGATCGCTTCCCAGTTCGTGAGCACTTGCTCGGCCGTCTCGGCGACGACCTCGCCGAACACGTGCGGGTGACGACGGATCAACTTGTCGGAGATCCCGTGCGCCGCGGCAGCGAGGTCGAAGGCGCCGTCCTGCTCGGCGATGCGGCACAACAGCGCGACGACCATGAGCACGTCGCCGCATTCCTCGGCGGTCTGAGCCAAGTTCCCACGCTCGATCGCCTCGACCGCTTCGTGCGCTTCCTCGACCAAGTGAGGCGCCATCGAAGCGAGCGTCTGCTTCCGGTCCCACGGACATCCGTCGGGGGCGCGCAACCGATCGACGACGGCCAGCAAGCGCGCGAACGCCACCGCGCGCGGGTCGGCGGCGGCGGCAGCGGGGTCGACTGTGGGCGGCGCGACGCGGTCGCTCATGCGCCGCAGGGTACGCGGCCCGAGGAGAGCCCGCGAGCCCTGGAGATCGGGCAAGTTCCGTAGAAGCGTCAGCGCTTCTCGATCGACCGCCGCTCGACCGCGCAATCCACGATGCGGTTCACGAGCGTCGTGTAGTCGATCCCTGCCGCCGCGGCCGCAGTCGCGAACTCGCTCGTCCGCTCCAGATAGCAGCTCGCGTTGACCTCGATCACGAAGATCTCGTTATCCGGTGTCAGACGCAGGTCGACCCGGCCGTAGTCGCGAACACGCAACGCGCGGTATGCGTCGAGAGCTACGCGCTGGACCCGCGCGCGCATCTCGTCCGAAAGCTGCGCGAGCACCGATTTCGTCCCTTTGAACTCGACGCTGTCCTCGTCCCACTTGGCCGCGGATCCGAGGATGCGCGGAGCTCCCTCGGGCAGCCCTGAGAAGTCGATCTCGATCGGCGGGAACGCGGTGGGCCGCACGTTGCCGAGCACGCCGACGTGCAGCTCGCGCCCTTCGATGAACTGCTCGACGAGCGCGTCGTCCTTGAACTTCTCCTGGACGAGCATGACGCGCTTCAAGAGGTCCTTCGGCCCTTCGACGAGCGAAGACGCGTCGATGCCGATCGACGCGTCCTGGCTCAAAGGTTTCACGAAGAGCGGCATGCGCAAGTTGCCGCTCGTGTCGAGGCTGGAATCCCGCGAGAACACCGCGAAATTCGGGAACGGAACGCCGTCGAAGGCGAGCAGCTTCTTCGTGATCGCCTTGTCCTGCGTGATGAAGAACTCGCCCGGTCCGCCGCCGGCGTAGGGCACTTCGAGCAGGTCGAGCAGACCGACGACGCACACCGCGCCCAGGCGAACCTTGCCGAAGTTCTCGAACAGGTTGAAGACGAGTTCGGGCTTCGGTTTGCTCAATCCGTCGATCAAAGCGTGCAAATCGCGGTGCACGCCGAGCACCGTCGCCTCGTGCCCGCCCGCCGTCAGCGCACCGACGACTTGGTCGACGACGACGTCGTACGAGCGCGGGTCTTTCTTCTCGAGATCGGTGAGAACGACGATGCGCATCGCCCGACTCTAGGCGAAGGCCGGCGCTTCGGGCAACGACTTGGAACGTCAGCGAGGCGCCTGGAGCGCGACCTTGACCGGCCCCGCGCCGCGCCAGTCGGCCTTCGCGAGCGCGATCTCGACGGCGTCGGCGAAGCTCGCGGAGATCACGCCGGAGCGCACGGACTTCGTGTTCCACACGATCTCGATGGGTGCCCCGATGTCGAGCAACTCCGACGCGAGCGCGAGCTCGAGCGACGCGATTCCGCGCGACTCGATCGTCACGGTCTGACCTTCGATCCGCGCGTCGAGGTGCGCGACAGGCGGGCTCGCGTCCAGGCCGTCGCCCTCTTTCGCGAGCTTCGTCACACGGACCCAGTAGGCGTGCGGCGCCTGCGTCGTGAGCAGCGCACGTCGCACCCGCTTCGGCCACGGATCGCGCGGGGTCTTCGCCAACGCTGTCAGCGCCTTCGACATCTTCCCGAAGACGGTGCCGTTGTGCTCGCCGTCCGCGATCTCGACGTAGGTCACGGGAAACCCGAGGTCCTTCAAGAGCTGCGTCGTCTTGCGCGGGCCCTCGACGTTGCACTTCGAGTCTTTGTCGCCGTGCACGACGTAGACGGGCAGGTTCGCGTAGCAATCGAGGTAGCGGTCGGCGTGCCACGACACGGACGCGATCGGCGCGATCCCGGCGAAGCGGTCGGGTCGTGCGCGGCCGAGGTACCAGGACCAGTATCCCGTCTGCGAGATCCCCCCAGCGTAGATGCGATCGGGATCGACCGCGAAGCGTGACAACACGTCGCGGAACAAGTCGTCGAAGACGGCCGCGACCTCGTCCTCGGGACGCTCTTCCCTCAGTCCGCCGGTGCCGAGCTGCTCGATGATCTCGGTGCGCACGACGAGCGCCCCCTCGAGACCGGCGTCATCGGCCGACGAGCGGAAATACCCTGTGAAACTGGCCTTTCCCGCGAGAGTTTTGCCTGCGCCGCTGCCATGACCGGGATCGAGGACGAGCGGCGCCGGCTTCGACGGGTCGTAGCCCTTCGGAACCGAGACGAGGTAACCGAAGACGTCCCCGCCGCTCGCGAACGTGAAGCCGACGGTGACGTCGGCGAAGCGCTCGAACTTCTCCTTCGTCTTGCCGACCGTGCGCGGTTTCGGATCTCCGCTCGGAAGCTTCGGGCCCGCGCGCAAGGCCTCCATCAAGCTCGCGAGCGAGTACTTGGCATCGAGGGACTTCGCCTGTGCGACGAGCTTCGCGGACTTCGAATCGTCGGCCAGCGCTTCGGCGAACGCAGTCCGAAACTTGGCAGCGTCCGCTGCGGGAAGTGCGGGCTTCTGGGCGGCGAGAAAACCGACGAGTACGAGCGCAAGAGTCGTCATGGGAACCTCAGGGTTTGCACCACGCGAGGACGCGCTCGGCCTGTGCGCGGTTCTTCGGAGAGAGATGGCGGAGCTTCTCCGGACCGACCGCACCCACGCCAGCGTCTTTCAGGATCGCGGCCAGATCGACGCCGGCCTTTGCGAACGCCTCGGTGCGCACGTCCTCGGTGATGGCCAGCAAATCGTCGACCTGGGAGTCCTCGGGCGAGTCGTAGCTCTGCCAGATTTCAGCGTACTCGCGCGCCCAGCGCGTCGCGTTGTCGCGCAGGACATCCGCGACCGGCCTGTCGCGCCACTGGGCGAACCACGTACCGCCCGTCGTCTCGCCGCGCCACAGGTTCTTCCACGCGTACGTGTGGAGGTAGAGCACCGCGCGCTCCTTCACCGAGGTCGTCTGGTCCTCGAAACCGAGCGCGAGGACCTCAAGCGCGAGCGGATGTCCGCCGTCGAAGACGAAGGGCTTCATGGCCTGCTCGCGGTGCTCGGCCGACAGCTGGACCCAGATCAGCGTGAGCATCTCGACGCCTTGCGTGCCCGGAAGCTCGGCCAGTTTCCCCGCGACTTTCAGTCCGTGCCGCCAGGACGTGTCCTGCTCGTGGAAGTACTGCTTCCAAGTTCCCGCGGCGGACACGAGGTCCATCCCCTGCCCGTCCCAGTTCATGTAGCCGCCGGAGCCGATCAAGAAGGTCTTCACGTTCGTCATCGGCTTGCGATCGATCACCGCCTGCCCCGCTCCACGCCCAGTGAACGGGTAGACCGCGGGGCCTGGAACCGCTGCGGCCGCGAGCCGAGCCTCGAGCCGCGCCATCAAGGCCGCGGTCGCCTGCTTCTCCGCGTCCAACGCAGCGCGCGCTTGAGCCTGCGCTTCGCGGTTCGACCACAGGAGCGCCCCAACGGCGACGAGGAGCATCACGGTCAACACGACTTGAATGCGTTGCAGCACGATTCTCTCCCCCATCTGTGTCCGCGCGCACTCGCGCCGGATCTGGCCCAGGTCACCGAAACGACGCAGCGCTTCGGCGCGCGCCTCGTCCGTCGAAAGTCCGCTGCCCGCGAGCTCCCGCGCCGATTCCTCGACGTGGTACGCGAGCTCGGCGTCGATGTCGGCGCGGATCTCCGCCACCGGTCGCGCGTCCGGCGCGCACGCGAAAATCCCGATTCGCTCGAGGAACGTGCTCACGTCAGGCTCCCTTCGTGTGCGGAGCTCCGAGCACGCGGCCGACGGCGTCACTGACGCGACGCCACGCGGATTCCTGCTCGCGCAACGCGCTGCGACCCAGCGGGGTGAGTCGGTAGTACTTCGCGCGACGATTCGACTCGCTGACGCCCCACTCGGACGCGAGCCACGCGCGTCGCTCCATGCGGTGCAGCGCGGGATAGAGCGTGCCCTCCTCGATGCGCAGGTCCTCCTCGCCGCGATCCTGGATCGCGCGCACGATCGCGTAACCGTGCATCGCTCCGCGCGTCAGCACCTTGAGGGCCAAGAGCTCGAGCGCTCCCGGCGGCAGTTCGACGTTTCCGGCAGTCATGGCGTTCCCCTCGTGAATCTAGGGGTAACGCACACTCCCCTAGACCGTCAAGGGGAGTCGTCACAATTCGCCCCGCGCAGCGCAAGACGCCTCTCCGCGCCCGTGAAGCCGTCGCGGGCCCGCGCGCCGCAGAGCTGCGCACTGGGATTCGGACAGGCCTCTGGGCCGGTCCCGTCGCGACCGCTCAACCCGACGAGATGCGCTTGCGCAAGTCCTCGACGAGCGAGGACGCGACGCCTTGCGGGACGCCCTTCTCGTTCGCCATGAGGAGGATCGCCTGGTTCAGCTTGTCGCGTTTGATCAGGACGATCAGCTTCGCTTCGAGCTCCTTCGGCGTCAGAGTCGGCTTGGGGTCGCGTGCGGTCATGGTTTTCTCCGTGAGTTCCGAACGCGGCGCGCGCTCGTCGGCATAGGGAATGGGATCGTGAACGCCGGCTTCCGCGAAGCCGCGCAAACGCAACTGGCACGCGTCGCAATGCCCGCAAGCGAAGACCACGTCGGCGCGCGCAATCGGGTCGTAGCACGTGTGCGTCAAACCGAAATCGACGCCGAGTTCGATCCCGCGTCGCACGATCCCGGCCTTCGAGAGCGCCGCGAGCGGTGCGTGCACCGTGAACCGTTCGCCACGCTCGGCACCGGCTGCGGTCGCGACGCGCGCCAAGTCCTCGAACGCGCGCAGGAACTCCGGCCGACAATCGGGATAGCCCGAGTAGTCGACGGCGTTGACGCCGAGGAAGAGGTCGCGCGCTCCGACGACTTCGGCGAAGCCGAGCGCGATCGAGAGGAACACCGTGTTGCGCGCCGGAACGTAGGTCGATGGCACGCCGATGCCGATCGCCGCGTGCGGGCGATCTTTGGGCACGTCGACGTCGTCGGTCAGCGACGATCCGCCGATCGCGCGCAGGTCGAGCGCGACGACGCGGTGGTCGATCGCTCCGCCGAGATCGGCGACGCGGCGCGCGGCCACGAGTTCGAGGCCGTGACGCTGACCGTAGTCGAAGGACAACGCGTGGCAGGTGAAACCCAGCGCCCGCGCCTCGGCCAACGCGACGGCGGAATCCATGCCACCCGAGACGAGGACGATCGCGCGGCGAGCCACGCGATGCAGGTTAGCGCGTAGAGGCCGCGTCCGTGACGCCGACTTCGAGTCGCGGCGACCGCTCGAGCCGAGGGCGCACGCGTTCTGACGCGGGGCCGATGAAGCAAACGCGATCGGACTGCACGAAAATGACCGGCGCAGCGCCCGGTTGCCCCGGTCGGCGCTCACAACGCGAGAAGAGTCGGAACTCGTCCGCGCGCAGAGGCTCGGGCGAGGACCAGGCCACGATCGGCCTGTCCGGGATTGGCGGGCACGGGCCCGTCGCGCACGGTGTACCCGGGTCAGCGAGGCGCGCCGCGGCGATGCCGAGGACGAAAAGCAGGACTTGGACGAGCTCGAACATGGGATTCCCTCTCGATGGGTCCCGATGGACGCGGAGGCGGAACTCCTCTTCCCGGGAGTTCCCCCGGACGCGCGGCGATTCCGACGCATCCGTGTCTCGACGCACAGACCGCAACGAGCCGACGACTTCGGTCGCCTGCTAGAATCCTCGGCTCGAAACACCCTGGAGATACCGTGTCCGACGTCACGAAAGAACAGATCCTCGAAGCCCTGCGGCATGTCATCGACCCGGACCTCGGGCGCGACATCGTCAGCCTCGGCTTCGTCACGACGGCCAGCGCCTGCGACGGCGCGGTGAAGGCCGTCATCAACCTCACGACGCCCGCTTGCCCCGTGAAGGACCAGCTCAAGGCGCAGGCCGAGACGCTGCTGCGCGCCATCCCTGGCGTGAAGGCCGTGAACGTCGAGATGACGGCGGTGTCTAAAGCTCCGAGCGGCCCCGAGCGCAAAATCGCGCCCGATATCCGTCACATCGTCGCGGTGTCGTCGGGCAAGGGCGGCGTCGGCAAGAGCACGGTCGCGGTGAACCTCGCGTGCGCGTTGGCGCGGACTGGCGCAACGGTCGGCCTCGTCGATTGCGACGTCTATGGCCCCGACGTGCCGATGATGATGGGCCTCTCGGGCGAGCCCGAAGCCAGCGGCGGCAAGCTCATCCCCAAAGTTCGACACGGCGTGCGCACGATGTCGATCGGGTACCTGCTCGAAGAAGACAAGCCCGTGATCTGGCGCGGACCGATGGTCCACAAGCTGATCGAGCAGTTCTTGGGCGACGTGCAGTGGGGCGCGCTCGACTACTTGCTGGTCGACATGCCGCCGGGCACCGGTGATGCGCAACTGTCACTCGCGCAGATCGTGCCGCTGACCGGCGCCGTGCTCGTGACGACGCCGCAAGCCGTATCCACGTTCGACGTGAACAAGGCCGTCGCCATGTTCAAGCAAGTCAACGTGCCCGTGCTCGGCATCGTCGAGAACATGGCCGGATACGTGATCGAGGGCCTCGTCGAGGGCGCGAAGTCGGGCACCAAGATCCGCCTCAACGTCGGGGCAGAGGACGTCGTCGTGAACGTCGACATCGAAGGCCGTTTCTCGACCGTCGTCGACATCTTCGGCAGCGGCGGCGCGCAGAAACTCTCGACGAAACACGGCTTCCCGATCCTCGGCTCGATCCCGCTCGATCCGCGCGTGCGCGTCGGCGGTGATGCCGGCGATCCAATCACGATCGCGGATCCGAAGTCGCTCATCGCACAGCGGTTCGCGGAGATCGCGGGACGGGTGGCGCAGCGCGTCGCGATCCAAGCGCACCGGGCGTTGCCGATCCTGCAGTAAGCGTTCGAGTTCATCGTCACGCGAGCCCGTCGTCGCGCGAACAGAGTGCGAGGCGGATCGAGCACCGAGCTCGCGGCAACCAACTGCGGCCGAGCTAGATAGGCTGTGGCCGGGGAACGCGCGGGTGTGGCGCGCGGGTGTGGCGCGCGGGTGTGGCGCGCGGGTGTGGAGCGCGGGTCAGCGACCGCGCAGTCCGCGCCACGAGATGGCCGCGAGGCCGAACACGCGCGCCTCGCGGGATGCGCGCATGCGCTCCCAACGTGACATCGATTCGGCGGCGAGCCAGTGGGCTTGCTCCGCTTCAGGTCGAGTGATCGGCGCACCAAGATCATAGTCGGCCTGATGTCGCATCTTGTGCAGTTCGATGAAGCCCTTCGCGGCGAACGCGAGATCTTCGGACGTCGCGTCGTGGCCGGCGAAGCAGCGTCGAAGCGGTTCCGGCAGGGACCTGGGCCCCGCGAGGAACCGTTCGGCACACTCACGCAACGAACCGTGATCGAAGGAACGGGCCAACGCGTGGCGCAGAGCCCGATCGCCGCGACCGGCGCCCACGACTTGAAGACCGATCTCCTCGATCAAGAAGTGGAACAGCGCGTAGTAGGCTGCGCTTGCAGATCGACGGGTGCTGGCTTGTGCCGGCCGGCCCGCCTCGCGCGTGGCCAGGGCAGCGGACTGATCGAGGAGGCCGTGATGGAGCTTCTGCATCGCCTTGTTCCGGCCCCTTCCACTCGGACTTGAGCCGAATGAAGAGAACGGGGAACCGCTCATCGTCCTGGCGATCGAGCTCCCTGAAGATGGCCGCCTGAATCGGGATCGTCCAACTGAAGTCCTTGCCCTGCTCGGCCGTCAACGCGTCGACCACGACGAACACGTTGAGCCATTCGTCCTCGCCCGGAGCCGTGTAGCGCTCCGCGACGAGTTCGAGCACCCGCGGATTGCGCGGCAAGCGCATTTTCCTCGGGTCGAGAACGGGCAGGTCCTTGCGGCGATGGATCACGGATCGAGTGTCGATGACGTCCACCGGCTGGTCAAGCAACCCACATCCACGGCACGTGGAGCGCGCGACGCACGGACCGAGCCGACGAGTTCCCCGTTCCGCGATCCGGATGATCCACGAGCACTCTGTAGTGCCGACATGGCGCGACCGACTATCCTGCACCGCGTAGCGCACTCGACATGACCTCAGCGAGCACGTCCCCCCCGCCGCATCGCGCCGCCGTCGCGACGCTCGGCATCGTCGGCGGCGGTCAGCTCGCGAAGATGACGGCGCAGGCGGCCACGCAACTCGGTTGCGAAGTCGTCGTCCTCGAGCGCCAAGTCGATTTCCCGGCGCACGCGCTCGACACGCGCTGGATCCACGGCGATTGGGACGATCCCAAGAAGTTGCTCGAGCTCGCGGCCGAAGTCGACGTCGTCAGCCTCGAGAACGAATTCGTGAGCGGCGCGGCATTGCGCGCCGTCGAGGAAGCGGGCCACGTCCTGCGCCCTTCCGCCGCGACGATGGCGCTGGTGCAGGACAAGTTCGTGCAGAAGCAGACGTTCGCGGCGGCAGGACTTCCGTTGACGCGCTTCGAGGCCGTCGAGACACCCGCCGACGTCGCCCGTGTCGCCGCGGACTTCGGTTGGCCGCTCGTCCTCAAGCGACGCACGCTGGGCTACGACGGCAAGGGCAACGCCACCATTCGATCGAGCGCTGACGTCGAAGCGGCGTGGCGCAAGCTCTCGGGCGGACCGGGACGCATCTATGCCGAGGAGTTCTGCCCGTTCACGTTGGAGCTCGCGGCGATCGTCGTCCGCGGCCTCGACGGCGCGACACGCGAGTACCCGGTCGTCGAGACCGAGAATCGCGACCACGTGTGTCGCGTGGTGCGCGTACCGGCGCGCGTCGAGACCAAGGTCTCGACGGAGGCCGCGCGCATCGCACGAGCCGCCGTCGAGTCCGTACGCGGAGTGGGCGCCTTCGGCATCGAGATGTTCCTGATGAGCGATGGCCGCGTGCTCGTCAACGAGATCGCGCCGCGCGTCCACAACACGGGTCACTACACGATCGAAGCCTGCGCCACGTCGCAGTTCGAGAACCATGTGCGTGCCGTGCTCGGCCTGCCGCTCGGATCCGCCGCGATGCGCGCACCCGCCGCCGTCATGGTCAACTTGCTCGGTGTCGGCACCGGAACGGGCGCGCCGATCGGGCTCGAGCGCGCGTTGCGCGTCGACGGTGCGAGCGTCCACGTCTACGGCAAGAGTACAAGTCAGAAGGGCCGCAAGATGGGCCACGTGACGGCGCTCGGCGCTACGCTCAGCCTGGCCGAAGCACGCGCGCTGGCCGCGGCCGACGCGATCCGCTTCGGCGAACTCGAAGGAAACGATCGATGACCAAGAAGACTGCTCCCGTGAAGTCTGCCCCCGCTCCGCTCGTCGGCATCATCATGGGCAGCGACTCGGACTTCGGGACGATGAAGCTCGCGGCCGACGCACTGCAGGAGTTCGGCGTGCCGCACGAGGTGCGAGTCGTCAGCGCGCACCGGACGCCCGACGACATGGCGCGCTACGCGAAAGAAGCGGCTGCACGCGGATTGCGCGTGATCATCGCCGGCGCGGGCGGCGCGGCGCACTTGCCCGGCATGGTCGCGTCGTTCACGAGCCTCCCCGTCATCGGCGTTCCGATCGAGACGCAGTCGCTGCGCGGCCTCGACTCGCTCTACTCGATCGTGCAGATGCCCGCCGGCGTCCCCGTCGCGACGGTCGGCATCGCGAACGGCCGCAACGGGGGACTGCTCGCCGTGCGCATCCTCGCCGCGAGCGACGCCAAGCTGCGCGCGCGCTACGAAGCGTCGATGGCCGCGCAGGCCGAGATCTCGCGCAAGAAGAATGGCAAGCTGCAGGACCTCCTGGCGCAAGGCTGATCGCACGTGGACCTCCTGGAAAGCGTTCGTCAGAACCTGCTCTCGCCGGGACCACTCTTCTTCGCTCTCGGGATCCTGGCCGCCACTCTGAAGAGCGACCTCAAGCTGCCCGAGGCGCTCTACAGTTCGTTGACGATCTATTTGCTCGTGGCGATCGGCTTCAAGGGAGGCGCATCGCTCCACGAAGCGGGTCTCGCGGCCGTGTGGTTCCCACTCCTCGTCGCAGCACTGCTCTCCGCGGCCGTCCCGTTGTGGACGTACCCATGCCTTCGATTCTGGGGCAAGTTCGCCGCCGCGGATGCCGCTTCGATCTCAGCCCACTACGGATCCGTCAGCGCAGTCACGTTCACCGTCGCCACGGGATTCCTCGCGAACGCGGGCATCGCTCACGAGGCCTATGCGTCGGCGCTCCTCGCGATCATGGAATCGCCGGCGATCCTGGTTGGCGTCTTGCTCGGCAAGTCCGCCTCGAGCGTCGAGCATTCGAAGCTCTCCGATTCGTTGCGCGAGGCTCTGCGCGAGGTCCTTCTTGGCAAGACGATCGTCTTGTTGGTTGGCGCGCTGTTCGTCGGCTACATGAGCGGAACGCGGGGACTCGATGCCGTCAGCGGGTTCTTCGTCCTACCGTTCCAGGGAGTGCTGGCGCTCTTCCTGCTCGAGCTCGGGCTCGTGGCCGGCCGACGACTCGGCGATTTGCGGCGGGCCGGGCCCTTCCTGCTCGCCTTCGGGATCGTTGCCCCGACGGTCCATGGGGCGATAGGAGTCGCGCTCGGTCTAGCGATCGGACTCTCGCCGGGCGGAGCCACGCTGCTCGGAACACTCGCGGCATCCGCCAGCTACATCGCTGCACCCGCCGCAATGCGCCTGGCATTGCCCGAGGCCAACCCGACCTTGTCGCTCGCATCTTCCTTGGCGATCACGTTTCCGTTCAACGTCACGTTGGGGATCCCCCTCTACTTCCACATGGCCTCGAGCTGGAGTTCGCCGTGACCACCAACCTCCATCCGATGCGGCTCGTGACGATCGTCTGCGAGGCGCTGGCCAAGGACATCGTGCTGCGGCTCGCGCGCGAGTGCGGTGCACACGGTGCGACGATCGGCCCCGCGTCCGGTCTCGGAGCAACCGGTGAGCGTCCCGCCGACATCGAGGAAGCGGCCAACGTGCGCGTGGAACTCGTCGTCACACCCGAGACCGCCGCACGCATCGTCGAGTCCGTCGAGCGCGAGCTGTTCCCGCGATTTGCCTGTGTGCTGTGGGAGACCGACGTGCGGGTGCTACGGCGGAGCAAGTTCTGAAAAAAAGGCAGGACCGGAGGGCCGTGTCGGTTGCGATCGGTGTCAGTCGAATCCATCCACGCAACAGGGCTTGGCTCGTTCCCCCGTTGTGTGGATGGATTTGACTGACACCGATCGCAACGCAGCGTGCAGGTCTCGGAGCGTGTGAAGAATTCACACGCGACGCGCCGCGGGAGCGACGCAGATGGTGTCTGTGAGCGTGTAGGCTCGACTCTTTCACACGCTCTCAGCCGCGCTTCGCGAGGGCTTCTTCGTACTCCTTCAGCGTGCCGGCGAGTTGCGGGTCGAGCGCGGCAGCCTTGCGTTGGAACGCGACGGCCTTGTCGAGGTCACCACGCACGAACCACGTGCGCGCGAGCGTGTCGAGGATGCCACCGTCCTTCTCCTTCGTGATTTCGACGGCACGAACGGCGAGTTTCGTGGCCAGCTCGGGATTGGGCGTCGCGACTTTGGATTGGGGGTCCACGATGGCCCACGCGATCGAGTGCAGCGCGCTCGCGGAGTCCTTGCAGGTCGTGTCGAGCGCATCCTGCGCCCACTTGTTCGCGCGATCCATGTCACCCACCTCGAGCGCCAGGATCTGGTACTTCGCGGCGGCCGCACCGCCGAACTTCTCGACGTCGATTGCGAGCATGTCGTCGAGTGACTTGATCGCCGCCTCCCAGTCCTTGGCATTCGCAGCCCGGTTCAGCTCTTCCTGGAGCTTCATGCCCCGCGACTCGAGCTCCTTGGCCTTCTTGCTCGCCACAGCGAGTGCGGCGATGTCATGCTTGCCGGCCACGACGGTCTCGAGCGTCGCGTCGATCGACATCGGATGGCCGATGTAGGCGATCTTGCCGTTGCCGTCGACGAGGAACGCGCACGGGATGCCCTGCTGCTGCGCCGCGCGCATGTAAGCCGTGTTCGTCTTGCCCGCGTCGTCCCAAGCCACGGTGTACGACATGACGTCGCCCTTGGCCTTGACCATCGTCTCGACCTGCTCGAGTGAGTTGTTCGGATCCTCTCTCGTCACACCGATGATCGTGAGTCCCTTGTCGGCGTACTTCTTCTGCAGCTCGCTGAGGTGCGGCATCCCGACGATGCACGGACGGCACCACGTGGCCCAGAACTCGACGATGTACGTCTTGCCCTTCTGGAAAGCCGCGACGGGCTCGCCCTTGACCCACTTGCCAATCGCGAGCACGGGTGCGGCGTCACCGACGCTCAGCACGGACGGCGTGGTTTGCGCGGGCGTCTCTACCGAAGCAGACGTGGAGGACGGCGTACCGAGTAGAGCGGCGCCAAGGAGAGCGGTGCGAAGAAGCATGATGATCCTGGAGAGATTGAGGCCCGGGTGTCGCGGCGAATCCTCGGAGCCCGACCGGGTCCGGAACGCCGCGGAACAGTTTCAGAGAGGGTAACGCGGCGAATCCAGAGACGTGCCTACGACTTGAATCGAGCCACAGGACAGCGGTTCTCGCGCCCTGGCATTCAACGCAGAGTGCACCAGCACGGAGGGTGAGCGCGGTTGCAAACCCAATGCGTACAGACTCGCAGGTGGAGCCGAAGGCTGGCCGTCCGTGGTTGCCAAGTCAGGCCGCACGCCGAGTCGCGCGGTGGATCAACAGCGCCGCGCCAGCGAGCAGCGCGAGGGAGAGGATCATCTCGAACCCGCCGAACACCTCGGGCTTCGGCTTCGGCCCCTCACGGAGCAGATCGCGCGCTGCGATGTAGACGCCAGCGAGCCCCTCACCGGCGACGAAGCCCGATGCACACAGCACGCCCGACTCGACGTCGAGTTGTTCTTTCGGCCTCGAATCGCACCAGCGCCGCACGCAACCGCCGACGAACACCGCGGCCATCGTCGCGAGTGGCAGATAGATGCCGAGCGCGAATGGCAGCGCGGGCAGGCCAGCCAGCACTCCGACGAGCGACAGCGATCCGCCCATGGCGAGCAAGTCCCAGGGCAACTGCGCACCGAGCACGGCCTCGACCATCGTCGCCATCAATCGCGCCTGCGGTGCTTCGAGCGCTCCGTCACCCACCATTCCGCGCGACATGCACATCGCGATGACGACGCCCGCCACGACCCAGCACGCGACACAGGCGGCCAACAGTTGTCCGTACTGCTGCAGGTAGGGCGTGCCCTTCACGAGCCAGCCGGTCTTCAGATCCTGCGAGATGTCGCCAGCCTTGCTGGCCGCGACACACACGACCGTTCCGACGGTCAACACGGCCGCTTGAGCCGCGAGCCCCTTCCAACCCAGCGCGAGAAAGATCCCCGCGGTGCCAGCCAACGTGATCAGCGCCATGGCACTCGTCGGGTTCGACGACACGCCGATCACGCCGACGAGCCGCGACGACACGGGCACGAACAGGAAGCCGAACAGCGCGACGCCCAGTGCTGCGACGATCCGCGCGCCGAGGCTCAAATCTCCGGCAAAAATGCCTGGAACGACCGCCAACGACACCACGAGTACGACGAGGCCGCTGACGAGGAGTGCGGGCGGAAGGTCGCGGTCGGTGCGGTCGCCGCTCGAGCTCGCACTCTCACCGCGCACACCGCGGATCACCGCCGCGAGCGACGCGATCATCGTGGGCCCCGTGCGCACGATCGTGACGATTCCGGCCGCGGCAACCGCGCCCGCGCCGACGTAGAGCATGAATCGTGACTTGATCAGCTTCGGCGTGAGCGCCGCAACATCCGCAACCGATGCATCCAAGATCCCGGTGAGGTGCGCCTTGGTGATGAGCGGATAGAGCACGAGCGAGGAGATCAGTGCTCCCGACACCATGACCGCCGCAGCGCGGAAACCGACGATGAAGCCAACCGCCATCAAAGCCGGCGCGATGGCCAAGGTGAGGCCGCCGTTCTGGAGGAACGCGGGCCTCCACGCGACTTCTTCGGGCAGCAAATGCAGTGCGCTCAACACGATTTTGATCGTGGCACCGACGGCGAGGCCGATGAAGATCCACTTCCCCGCCGATGCGGTGCGCTGCGTCGCGTGCAAGACCTCCGCGCACGCTCGTCCCTCGGGATACGGCAACTCCGCGTCAGCTTGCACGATCAGCAGGCGGCGCAACGGGATCATCGCCAGGATGCCGAGCACGCCGCCGGCCATCGCGAGCAGCGCGACCTGCCACACGGGCGGCGCGAATCCCCACAGGAACAAGGCCGGGATCGTGAAGATCGTGCCCGACGCGAGCGAGCTCGACGCGCTGCCGATCGTCTGCGCGAGGTTGGCTTCGAGGATCGTGCCGCCGTTTCGGAACGCCTTGAAAGCCGCAGCCGACAGCACCGCGATCGGGATCGAGGTCGAGACCGTCAGGCCCGCGGTCAAGCCAAGGTAGGCGTTCGCGGCACCGAAGAGGCACCCGAACAGGAGGCCGAACAGGACTGCCTTCCAAGTCCATTCGGCCACGAGGGAACCGGCGCGTTCGTTCATCGTGCGCGGATGCTACGCGGCCCGCGCGCTGGAGGAAGGAGGAAGCCCCGCCGCGCGACAAGATCCGCGCGCGGAAGGAGGCTCTCGCCACCTGCGGTAGGACCGGGTGCCGGCCCCTCTCTTGGTCGACGACAGCCCGGCCATCACCCGGCGGGTAGCCTGAGGAAGAAGTCGGCCGAGCACGGACTCACGAAATCAGGCCGAAAAACCGACTCCACCGGCGATCCGACCATCCGGCGCGAGCTCGAAAGCGTTCGTCCCCCGCAGTGTGGACTTCCCGTCGGCCCCGATCGCCTGCCAATCGACCAGTGCGAGACCCTGGACGTGGCGCGGCTCGCCGACCCGCTCGAGCCGAACCTTCGGCATGTGCCGTTTGGCCGCGGCGACGTGCGCCAGCAAGTCGTCACGGCCGGCGACGAGTGCCCACGCATCGCGAAACGTGACGGTTTCCATCGTGGCGTTGCCGAGGAGCCACGCGCGCTCCGACGCGTCATCGCTCGACCAGGCGGCGAGCCAACCGTCGACTTTCGCGGTGAGTCCGGCGTGCTGCTCCTTCGCGACCAGTCCGGCGAGGACCGCGAGCTGGTAGCGCCAACCATCGACGTGTTGGTCGCGTGAGGACACGTCCGGAAACTCATGGAGCAGCGCGAGCGCGGTGCCCTCAGGCTGATCCGCGAGGCTCAATCGAACGCGCGACGCGCCCCACGCCGGACGTTTCGACGAATCCTTGAAGCCGTACGTGAACGCGACGCCCTCGCCCGCATTGAATTCGAAGACTTCACCACCGACCTCGATCCCGTTCACGAACCGGATGAGGACCTGGCCACCGACACGCGGTTCGAGCTTCGAGCCCGCCCACCACCACGCGGCGAATCGTTGCGAATCGGACAGGAATCCGAACGTCGTCGCGCGCATGGCGCGCAAGAGGACGTGACGCTCGATCGTGGGGCTCGTGCTCATGCGGGCGTTGAGAGTAATCGCGCGCATCACCCAGGTCGATCGAGAGAACTCGACGAGCATTTCGCAGTTCGACGTCGGCCTCGACATGGGCCTCGACATGGATCAGCCGCTCAGCGATCCCGTCCGCAGCGCATCCCGCCAACTTCTCCGCGGTTGCTGAATCGTCTTGATTCAGACCTCGAGGAATCGTCGTACGCTCCTCGAATGCTGGCCCCCCTGTTCCTGGTCCTTGCCGCCACCGTGTCAGCTCCCCACCACCAGGAGACTGCGCCCGCGCACAAGAAACACCCGGCTCCGCACGACCCGTCGCGCTTCCTCACCTCGCGCAAGAGCCCGATCCAGTTGCCGCTGCCGAACGAGGAAGACGCGTTCTTCTTCGCGGTCTTCGGCGATCGCACCGGCGGCCCCGCGGACGGCGTGAAGATCCTCTCCGAGGCCGTCGACGACGTGAACCTGCTCGAGCCGGATCTCGTCATGACCGTCGGCGATCTCGTGCAGGGCTACAACGACACGCCCGAGTGGATGCTCCAGATGACGGAGTTCAAGGGGATCATGAACCGCCTGAAGAGTCCGTGGTTCCCCGTCGTCGGGAACCACGATCTCTATTGGCGCGGCAAGGGCGAAGCACCGCTGCTCGAGCACGAAGCGAGCTACGAGGAGCACTTCGGTCCGCTGTGGTACGCGTTCCGGCACAAGAATGCGTGGTTCATCGCGCTGCACTCGGACGAGACGAATCCCGACACAGGCAAGAAGCTGTTCGACGATCCCGCGCACCAGCGCATGAGTCCCGATCAGTTCGCGTGGCTCACGAGCGTGCTCGAGAAAACGAGCGGTGCGGAGCATGTTTTCGTGTTCCTGCACCATCCGCGCTGGTTGCGCGGTGGCTACGGAGACGACTGGGACCGCGTGCACGCGTTGCTCGCGCAGGCCGGCAACGTGCACGCGGTCTTCGCCGGTCACATCCACCGCATGCGCTACGACGGACGGAAGGACGGCATCGAGTACTTCGCGCTCGCGACCGTCGGTGGAGCGCAGGACGGTTGGGCCCCCGAAGCGGGCTACTTGCATCAGTACCACGTCGTCACGGTGAGGAAGGCCGGCATTGCCGTAGCCTCGTTCCCGGTCGGCGCGGCGATGGATCCGCGCGTGATCACCGGCGCGATCAGCGATGACGTGCGCGCGCTGGGCAGCTCTCTCGAGCCACGCTGGAGCGGCCGCGGTGTGTTCACACCCGAGCTCGGCGCCCTGGGCACTTGCACGCTCGAAGTGCGCAATCCCTCGAAGCGCACGATCGAGGTCACGGTCGTCCCCGAGAGCGGCGATTCACGCTGGACGTTCGGACCCGATCACGTGCACGCGAAGATCGAACCTGGATCGAAGGCCTCGATCGAGCTGTCGATGCGGCGCCCGAACGCAACGCTCGACTCCGCGTTCCGCGTGCCCGTCGCATCGGTCTCGGTCGAGTACTTGGGCGAAGGCCTGCGCGTACCTCTACCGCAAAGAAGTTGGGCGATGCCGCTCGACCTCGCGCACTTGCCGTTGCCGCCCGTGCCGCAAGGCGAGCGCGCACTCGCACTCGACGGCACAGAGGACGCGCTACTCGTCGCCGCACGCGACATCGTCGTTCCGGACGGCCCCTTCACCGTCGAAGGCTGGCTGAACGCGCGCGAGTTCCGGAAACGCCAGGGTCTCCTCTGCCGCACCGAGAGTTCCGAGTTCGGGATCTTCGTGAACGAAGGCGCACCCGAGTTCAGCGTCCACCTCGACGGCCGCTACACGACGGCCGAGGCGCGCGAGCCGAAGCTCACGGCTGGCAAGTGGCACCACGTCGCCGGAGTCTTCGATGGATCGGAAGTGCGCCTCTACGTGGACGGCTCCGTCGTCGCGCGGCGCAAGGGCTCTGGGAAGCGCACCACGAACGGCTTGCCGCTCGTCGTCGGCGGTGACGTCGGGCAAGGCGGTGTCCCGAACTCGTTTTTCAGCGGGTTGATCGACGAAGTGCGCGTGTCGAGCCTCGCGCGCTACACGCAGGATCGATTCGATCCCATTCGTCGCTTCGACTCCGACGCGGACACGCTGCTGCTCCTGCACATGGACGGAACCAGCGGTCCGTGGTTCCCCGACTCGTCCACTCGGGCGGCGCACGCGACGACAGCAGGCGATCCGCGGATCGAAACTCCCTGAACACGCACGGGTCGGCTTCGCAGAGCATGTGAAGAAGGAACCGGCGACGCGCCGTGGACTCGACGCAGAGGGTGCCTGAACGCGTGGTGGTTCGATTTCCTCACACGCTCTCGGAGTCCCGTAGCTCTGATCCGCAGCGAGAGAGCGGTGAATTCATCACGCGCGCCGAGAGGTTGTGAAATAATCGAGCGCCGCCTCCACCGAGAGGTCTTTGGGTCATCCGAGTCCGTGGTCTCGCGTGAAACACGTGACTCCGTAGCCCGCGCGATCGATTGATTCACACGCTCTGAGCCCGCAGACTCACAGCACGACGATCGCCACGATCGCGATTCCGAGCGCGGTACGCAGTCCCGCGCGGCCGGAGTTCTTGGCGCGGACCGAGGTGGCGCGCAACACGCTCGCCCAACGCCGTCTCTTCGGTTGCGCGACGACGACCGCCTCCTTTTCCGCCTTCGAGAGCTGCTTCAGCGCGTGCTCGACGCGCTGCGCCGCCGCGCGATCGCCGATCGCGACCTGGTACACGAGCGCGAGCGGCCCGCGCCCGCGCAGCGCCTTCGCCCCGCGGCCATGCTCGTGCTGCTCGAAGCGCCGTTCGACATCGTTGCTGATGCCGGTGTAGAGCGCGCCGCTCGCCGTGCGGACCATGTAGAGCGACCAGCGCACAGGAGGTGCGGGTTCCTTGGGCTTCGCCCGTCGGCGTCTGCCGGGCCTCGCCTCACTGCTTCCCAAGCGCTCCCTCCTGCCTCGATCCCGCGATGGGCCACCGGCGTTCGACGACCAGCCGCGAACGTCCCGCACCCAGAGCGCGCTCAGGATAGAGCCCGGGAATGGTCTCGGTGAACTGGCCTATCCCCAGATTCCTGCCCACCGCCGGCGTCTCGAACGTCGCCGGAGCCGGCCCGAGGCGAGTCGTCGTGAGCAACGCGCAGTGAGCGCCCGAAGATCACGACCGCGCGCGACTGGGTCTTCCCGCGCAGTCAGGGCGAGGATCTCGCGGCCGCGCGGAATGCGGCCGCGAGTCGAGCGATCACTTCGACTTCGTCTTCAGCTCGCCCAGGAGCTGATCGATCGCCGCGTCGAGCTTCTCGCCGCGCACGTTCTTGAAGCGGATCCGTCCTTCACCATCGAGAACGTAGATCGTGGGCCAACTCGACACGTTCCAACGCGTCGAGATGGGGCCGCTGGTGCTGCCGCCATTCCAAAAAGAGCGCCACGTGATCTTCTCTTCGACCAGCGTCTTCTTGAGCGCGTCGCGATCCTTGTCGCTGTTGACGCCCACGATCGCGAAAGGTTCACCAGCGAGACGTTCCACGAGCGACCGCTCGTGCGGGTACATGGCCCGGCAAGGGCCTCACCAATGTCCCCAGAAATCGATGACGACGACTTTGCCGCGGTAGTCACTGAGTTTGAAGGCCGTGCCCTCGATGTCCTCGGCTTCGATGTCGGGCACGATCTTGCCGATCGTGAGCTTCTGAAGCTCGAACAGCGCACCTTCTGCGCGCGGGCCGATCGCTCGACCACGCGAATCCAAGACGTCGGCGTAGTCCTTCGCAACGCGCTCGAGCACCGCGACGTACTGCTTTTCGACAACGTTGGCGCCCGACTTCCGTAGGGATTCCGAGCGTTCCGCGCCGTGCCGCTTGGCGTGCGTTTCGGCCGAGACGTCTCCGGCCTCGACCGAGCGCAGACCGTCGAGGTCGTACTTGACGTGGTCGGCGAGCATGCGGATAGAACGGCCGCGCACGCTGCGATCGCCAGCGTTCTCGGCCAACGTCTCGACACGCGCGCGCGCGTCGGGCCGTGAGTTCGGACGCAGGCTGTCCAAGAGATCGCCGAGTGCCGGGCTCGCGATGTCCTTCGACAGGAGTTCGTCGAGGTACGAGTCGGACATGCTGGCCTCGACGCCGGACGTCACCATCCACACGCGCACGCGGACAGCGAGCTCGCCGCGCGGGTCGTCTTTCATCAGCGCCTTCGCACGAAGCGCGAGTTCGACGCGCTTCTCATCGAGCGCGTTCTTGTCGAAGCCGGGTTGGCCGACATCCTTCGATGCGGACTCCAGTTCGGCGCGGAGTTCCGCGACGGGGTCCGTGGCGACTTGGACCGAACCCTGGAGGGCTGGATCCAGTGCCGAAGCCGGCGCAGCGAGCGCCAGCAGCAAGAGCAGTTGGGTGGGTTTCATGGCTTGCTCAGTCTAATCACGCCGCACGGCCGCGAGGATGGATCGCGTCGCGTGGCTCTTGTTCAGGGTGTAGAAGTGGATGCCCGGCGAGCCACCCTCGAGCAGCTTGCGGCATTGCTTGATCGCGTGCTCGATCCCGGTCGCCATGACGAGCGCGGGGTCGTCCGCGACGCGCCTCAAGCGCTCGAGCAAGTCCTGCGGTATCGAAGCCCCACACAACTTCGTGAAGCGCTCGACCTGAGCCACGTTCGTGATGGGCATGATCCCCGGAACGATCGGCACGCGAATGCCGGCCGCGCGTGCGCGGCGGACGAAGTCGAAGAAGTACTCGTTGTCGAAGAAGAGCTGCGAAATGAGGATTTGTGCGCCAGCGTCGACCTTCGCCTTCGTCCAACGCATGTCGGCGTCGCGATCCGTCGACTCGACGTGGTTCTCGGGGTAGCACGCGGCGCCGATCGAGAGTGGCCAGCCCTCCTTCAACATCGCGATGAGTTCGGTCGCGTGGCCCATGTCGCCCGGTGGCATCGTCGACCCGTCTTTGGGCTGATCGCCGCGCAGCGCGAGCACGTTTTCGACGCCGGCATCGACGAGGCGATCGACGATGAGGCGGATCTCGGCGCGCGTCGAGCCCAAGCACGTCAAGTGCGCCATCGTGTGGACGCCGACTTCACGCTGCAGCTTCGTCACGACGTCGATCGTGCGGTCGCGCGTGCTACCTCCTGCGCCGTAGGTGACCGACACGTAGTCGGGCTTCCACACCTCTTGGAGATCGGCGACGGTGTTGAGCAGCGCGCGCGCACCCTCGTCCGTCTTGGGCGGGAAGAACTCGAAGCTGAACACCGGCCAGCCGCGGCCGTGGAGGTCGCGGACTTTCACGCGGCCTCCTGGATCTCTTCGAACTTCGCGCGAAATCGCGCCGGCAACTCGATGCTCTTCATGATGCGTAAATCGGTGCACACGGTCGTCATGCGCGCGTCGACGCACAGGACGCCGTCGAGTCGAAACACGTAGCGCAGCGCGATCGAGGAGCGACCGAGCTTCGTGCAGGTGACGCTCACCTCGGGACGGTCACCGAAGCGCAGCGGCGCTGAAAAATCGACTTCGCTATGCACGAGCGGGAAGCCGATGCGGTCCTCGAGGAGCAGCTTGTAGTAGCGCACTCCAACGTGGTGCTCCCACAGCTCCTCGTAGACTTCGTGCACGTAGTCGTAGATCCGCGGGTAGTACGCGATCCCCGCGGGATCGACATGTCCGAAGCGCACTTGGATCGTCGTCGTGAAGGCCGGCATCCGGTTCAGGATACCGCGGCGCCCTCGACGAAAAGGTGCGGCCAAGCCTCGCGCGCGGCATCGAACGCGATCGATCCGAGGGCTTCGACGAGTTCGTGGCCCTCCTTCGCCGTGGCCGCCGCGGGATCCCCGCAGTACGCGTGCTCCGCGCCGGCATCTTGGAACGTCTTCACTCCTTCCTTCATCTTCGCGAGGAGGTGAATCGACACGGGCGCCAGGCGCGCACGCTCGCTGTCGCGGACGGAGGCGGAGTCCGCGGCTAGCACGATGCTCGTCTCGTAGCTCCCAGCGTGGCAATCGCCGCTCTGGAACTCCGCGCCGAGGCGCGCCGCGTTCTTGCGTCGCGTGACGTCGGCCAGGATCGCGTGGGCTTTGCGCTTGCCGCGCTGCGCATGGTCGAGGAGGACGCCGCGGAGGACGTCGACGTGCGCGGGCTCGAGGTGACCATTCACGAGGAGGACGTGCTCGATCCCTTGCAGCTCGAGGCCGACGACCACGTCGTCGATGAGCGCCCACAAAGTCCCGGGTTGGAGCGAGATCCGCCCCGCGAACCCGCGTGTGTACTCGGTCAGACCGAAAGGGATCGCGGGCAAGAGGAGCGCCGGCACTCCGCTCGCATCGAGCTTGGCGGCAGCACTGCGCGCCATCGCGAGCGCGATCGTCACGTCGGTGTCGAGCGGCAAGTGCGGACCGTGCGGCTCCGTGCTGCCCACGGGCAGGATGGCGACGGTGCGCGGGCCGAACGCGGCTCGGGCTTCGGGCCAGGTCATCTTCGCCAGTTCGGACATGCGGACACGATAGCAGTGCCGTGCGCGGGTACGAGTGCGTCGCGCACCGCGAGGAGTGGCTCTGCACTTCGATGGGCCACGGATTCCTGGTTCGAGCAGGTGTCGGCTCGACGTCGGGATCTCGTGGACACTCGGTGTCCGACGTCGAGCGCCACACGCCTGCGAAATGTGCGCGGAATCAAACCTGCGCTGATGTGCGCTGCCCTCGGTGCGCGTCGGGCGTTGTCCGTGCCCCAAGGCCTGCTCGTCCTACGGGGTGGACACGGCTCGAGCACGATCACCTTGGCCGTGGCCGCATGCGGCTCGAGCAGGACACGCGTCGCACCCGTCGGGGTCGAATGCCGCGGTCCCCGAGAGATGTGCGCGGAATCAAACCGCCGCCGGGGCGATCCGAGCTGTCGCAACGCATTGGGCATCGTCGGTGAGCCGAGGCTCCGTCGCTTCGCGATACGTGTAGATAGCGCATCGTCTTGTACTGCGTCGCGGCGGCCACCTCGGTCCGTGGCCACGCAGGGCGTTGTGAGGACAGGCGCGTTGCTCGCGCCGACGTCTGACGCCGACGTCTGACGCCGCAGAGCGCCAGAAATGTGCGCGGAATCGAACCGCCGCCGAGGACGAACTGAATCGTCGCGATTTCTGCCCGATTCCGCGCGACCGCGCCGAACGCCGTTCGTCGTGCGAGGGGGAGGCGACTCGATGACTCGCACATCAACCCGAGTCCACCAGCAGCACTCACTCTTTCCTCGCGGCGGCGCGCGAGAAGGCGCAGGCCGCAAGCCGAACGGTGAGCGCGCTCGGGTTGGGCACGACACTCGGCAGCGCATGTCGCGCCACACTCCCGTCCACGTCACGACGAAGCTCCTTCCGCGACTCCCGAGCTTGCGCAGCGAACCCGCGCTCACTGTCGCGCGTGAGACTCTCGTCGCTGGCGCGGACAGGTTCGGATTCCGCCTGGTCGAGTACTCGATCCAGTCAGACCATTTCCACTTCCTCGTCGAAGCGCGGGACGAAGTCGCTCTCGGCCGTGGGATGAAGGGGCTCCTCGTGCGACTCACGAAATCGCTGAACCGTGCGTGGGGACGGACCGGCCATCTCGTCGGCGATCGCTACCGCACACACGTGCTCCGGACTCCTCGCGAAGTGCGTCAGGCCCTCGTCTACGTGCTTCAGAACGGCAAGAAGCACGGTGCGCGCTTCCACGATGTCGATGCCTGCTCCTCCGGCCCGTGGTTCGCTGGCTGGTCGGATCACACGCCGCCAGCGAGCCGAGTCCTGCCGCGAGCGGAATCCTGGCTGCTATCGGTCGGCTGGGTGAAGTGCGGCCTTCTTTCGAAGCACGAGGGGCCACAAAGTGTCGGTCGATCATCCAACGGAGCCGTTGGGAAGGTAGCGGCTCAGCGAGAGCCGCGTCGATCGGACGCAAGCGGTTCACGCCAGCGAAACGAGCTCGCACGAGACGAGCTCGCAGCGGCTCACTTCGATCATCCGTGAAGTCGCGGTCACGGCCCGAGGGTGCCGACGCACGGGGCCGGCGCATCCCAAGGCGCGCACGACAGCAGAACCAGAGCCGTGGTGGATCACCGACACTTCACGGAACCGTCTCATCAGCCGACGAGGATTGCGATCGTGTGCAACCAGGGACACAGGTGTCACCCATGTACCCGGGTCGGACCATCGCTCGACCGGGCGGCTCTGGTTCCGTCGAACAAGTACGGGCACAAGTGACGCGGCCAACTAGGAAGTTCGACGGTTCCGTGGAGCAGGCGCGTGAGCGGATGCCGACGCATGTCCACCGAAGGTGCTCAGTTCGTCCCGTTCTTGCCCCGCCCGTCGATCTCGGCTTTCAGGATCTTGCGTGCGACCTTGCCACGATCGTTCTTCGGCAACGTGTCGCGCCATTCGAACCAGCGCGGATACTTGTGCGGCGCGATGCTCGACTTCGCGTGGGCTTTCAGCGCGGCCGCTGTCTCGTCACAGCCCTTCCAACCCGGCTGCAAGACGACGAACGCGAGCGGCTTCACGAGCTGCTGCTCGTCCTCGGCGCCGACGACACACACTTCGGCGACCGCCGGATGCTCGAGCAAGCAGTTCTCGATCTCGAGCGGCGAGACCCAGATCCCCGAGACCTTCAACAAGTCGTCGTCGCGGCCCTCGTACCAGAAGCGACCTTCGGCATCGCGACGGAAGATGTCGGCGGTTGTGCACGTGTCGCCTTGGAACGTTGCGACCGACTTCGCGCGGTCGCCCCAGTAGCCGATCGCGGTCGATCCGCCGCGAATGCGCAGGCGACCGGGTTCGCCGACGGGAACGAGAGCGCCGCTCGGGTCCACGATGTCGGCCTCGTAGCCGCGCACGAGGCGACCGAGGCTGCCCGGCGTCACGTCGCCAAAGCGGCTGGTCACATAGATATGGAACATCTCGGCAGAGCCAATTCCGTCGAGGATTTCGACGTTCGTGCGCTGCTTCCACTCCTGGTAGAGAGCGGGCGGAAGCGCTTCACCGGCGGAGAGGCACACGCGCAAGGACGACAGATCCGCGCTCTCCATCCGTGGCGAGCGCAGCATCGCATTGATCATGGTCGGCACGCTCGTGAGCAGCGTCGGGCGATGCCGCGCGATCGAATCGAACAGCAGCTCCGCCGTCGCGCGCTCCGGGAAGAGCACAGCGCTGCCGCCGAAGCGGAACGGGAACATCAAGTTCGTGCCGGTCGCGTACCCGAAGAAGAGCTTCGGCACGGACAGACACACATCGTCCGCGCAGTAACCGACGACCTCGTTCGCGTAGACCTCGGCGTTGAACGCGAAGTCAGCCTGAACGTGCACGCACGCCTTCGGCGCGCCGGTCGATCCCGACGTGAAGAGCCAACCAGCCAAGTCGTCCGGCCCGGTCGGTTCCATCTCCGCGAGCGTCGAGCCCGGATCCTCGCGGCCGAGCGCTTCCTCGAACGCTGTGAATCCACCCGCATCCGGGCCGACGACGAGCGCCTCGCGGCAGAGTCGTGACGCGCGGATCGCGGGCCCGATCTCGGCCAAGACGTCCGTGTGCGTGATGACGACGCGCGCCTTCGTGTAGTCGAGGTACTCGGCGTAAGCATCGCGATGCAGCAGCGGGTTCACCATGGCGAACACACCGCCCGCGCGCAGCGTCCCGAACCACGCGTCGGCGAACTCGAGTACGTCCGGGAGGACGATGAGAACGCGCTCCTCCGGTCGAACTCCCGCGCGCCGTAGCACCGCGGCGACTCGTCGCGCGCGATCGCTGATCTCCGTGTACGTCCGCGACCGTTGGTCTTCGCGCAACGCGATCTTGGCACCTCGACCCTCACGCAAATTGCGATCGAGGAAGTCGTCGCAGAGGTTGAAACGCTCTGGAAACGGTGGAAGAACGTCTCGGTAGGCCATGGCGATGCGAAGCAGGCTCGAGCGAGACGCAGGCGGCGCTCGACGTGGGTTGGTCAGCCCTTTGCGGCCGCGAGCGCGGCGCGGAACGGCGCGACGGACCCGTAGCGTTCACTGCGATCCGCCATCAAACCGCCCAGGATCGCCGACTCCAGCGCGAGCGGGACCGACACCTTCGGAGCGCGCACGTTCATCAGCGGCGGCGCCTTTTGCAGCTTCTCCTGGAACACATCGAGGAAGCTCTTGCCCTTCCACGGGAGGACTCCGGTCGTGATCTCGTAGAGCACGCAGGCGAGGTTGTAGACGTCCGACTGCACATCGGGCGACTCGCCGCCGAACTGCTCGATCGGCGCGTAGAACGGCGTGCCGATGAGCGCCGTCTTGTCGCCCAGGTGCTTTGCGCTCCACAGGCAAGCCGTGATGCCGCCGTCGATCAGCTCGACATGCCCCTTCGCATCGCGGACGCGAATCGTGTTCGGCTTCACGTCACCATGAACGAGCCCCGCGGCGTGGATCGCGCCGAGCCCGTCGAGGAGCTCCAAGCCGATCTTGACGACTTCCGCGGCCGGAAGCGGCGCCTTTTCCTTGGCGTGATCGCGCAGGGACTTCTCGTGCGGAACGTCCGTCACGACGAAGATCGTGCCGTCTTCGAACTCGCTCACGCTGTGCGTCGTGAGCACGGCGCGCGACTCGACCTTCGTCCACTCGCGCATGGCTCGCGCGAAGTCGCGTGATTGCTCGCGCCCTTCGAAAAGCGACGCTGGGAACACTTGCAACTCACGTTCGGCCTTCGCTTCGAGATCCTCGACCACGAACGTCGTCGACATGCCGTCGCGTCGATTCGCGCGCACGATCTTGTAGCGATCGCCGAGGACCTTGCCGGGGATCAGGTCGAAGAGGGATAGAGCCTTCGTGTGCATGGGCGGACAGGCTACTCGCCGGAGCCCGATCGTGTCGATTCAAAGAGACCAGAGCCGCGGTTCTGCGGGACTTTTCGGACGTCGATGACGTTCGCCTTGGCCCGCACGCAGGCGGATCGGAACGGAGCGCAACACGACCACTTGTACAGTACGTCCTTGCAGATCTGCGCGAGTGGCCTGACGCATCACTCTCGGAGTCAGCCGAAATCCGAGCGGATAGCGGCTCGCGCGTAGAGCACGCAACATTCTCCCAACCTCGAGCCGAAGGCAACGTAGTCCCACGCCATGAGAACCATGCTCACGGTCGCCATCGCCGTCTCCTGCGTGCAGGGCTCCGTGGATGCGCACACGGGAGACTGGCTCGACGCTCGCGCTGTCGTAGAGCGCGTCGAACGAGTCACGGGGCGTGGATTCGTGCTGGATTCGAGCCATCCGAGACGACCTGACGATGCCCAGCGGTTGGCGTTCACGGCGTCTTGGATCTTCGATCCCGAGGTCGGGGAGGCGAGTATCGAGCTCACCGAGTCAGGTGAACCGGCCCTCTGGTGGTTCGAACGTCGCGGCCGTGTGTTCCAGGTCGATGACAAGGGCATCGAGATCGCGGCGCGCTCATTCGGCGATTTGTCGGCAGCTTGTGTCGCGGCCTTGCATTCGCGGAGCGTCGAGAACGCGCTCCGGGAGCGACGTGACGCGTGGCAGATCATGGGGACCGATGGTCCGCTGATCCTCGCTTGGAACGACGCGCTGTGGACGGTCGAGATCGATCGCACAGAGGGACGGGTGAACGGACTCGAGCGCCGGCTCGCGCACCAGCAGTACGGCGACTACACCGAGACCATCCGCTTCGAACGCGAACAGTCGACGACAGGAACGTCTTTGCGCACCGTCGTTTCACACGGCGAGCTCGAAGTCGCACGATTGGAGCTCGAGAGCGCGGTCGCGTGCGATCCAGCGCCGATTCCAAGCGGTGACGAGGAGCGCGAGCGCACGCGCGCGATCTCGACGCGCGACCTGACCTGGATCGACGTCGCGCCGCATCTCTACTCGATCGAGATCGCCGCCCAGAACACCCGCATCACGGTCGCGGAATTCGGGGACCACTGCGCGGTGCTCGAAGGCGCGTACAACTCCCGCATCTGCGACCTGGTCGCGCGCGCCGTCGAGACGAAGCTAGCGAAGCCCATCCGCTACTTCGCCTTCAGCCACCTGCACGGGCAATACATCGGCGGAGTGCGCTCGTTCGTTCACGCGGGTGCCACGATCCTCGTGCCAGCCACCACCGCGCCCCTCGTCGAGCGAATTGCCGCAGCTCCGCACACGGTCCGACCGGATGCCCTCGCGGTGGATTCGAAGCCTTTGAAAGTCGAGATCGTGAAGGACCGACTGCGGATTCAAGACGGTACGAACACGCTCGACGTGCTCCTGGTGGAGTCGGCGCACACGAACGAATACCTCGTGTTCCACTTCCCACAGCAGAAAGTACTGCTGAGCGGGGATCTGCTGTTCCTGCGTGAGGGTCAGGGTCTGACCGGACGCTCCAAGCTCTTCGCGGAAACCGTTCTGGGACTCGAACTCGAATTCGAAACGGTGCGCTGCACCTGGCCACTCGAGGGCTACGGCACGAAGAACGTGGTGACGCGGGACGAGCTGATCGCGGGCCTCGCCTTGTCGAAGGACTGAGCGCGAGGCTTGCGGAAACCGGATCGAGACCGTTCCCCTCGGAACGTCTCGGTGGTCACGTCAGCCTCGAGCGAGTGCGCCTTGCCTCGCGATCCGACGTGCCGACGCGAGCACCGACTAGGACCGGCACGAGCCGTTGCGCTTCCGTAGGTACGTCAGGCTCGCGCTCCCTCGCAGTTCAGCATGCAGCTCCCCGCGGATCCGATGCAGGCTTCATGGAGTCGACGCGACGAAGCGTCGGCCGCCGGTGCATTGGTACCTTGCCGCGATGCAACTCGTTCTCCTGGCTGCCTGCGCCCTTGCTCGAGTACCGAGCGCGATCCCCCCGACGACGTTTGCCGTGCGACTCGATCCGGTGGTCCGTTCCGATGCTGCGACCGGTCGCCTGGTCGTCCTCCTTGTGCGTGAGGGTTCCAAAGTCGGTGCACGTCGCGAACCCGCGGACGGGCCGTTCTTCGAGGATCCGCAACCGCTGTTCGGGATCGAGGCGCGAATCGCTCCGGGAGAGACCCTGGTGCTCGATGACCGGGCGACTTCGTTCCCGACCAAGCTCTCTCTGCTCCCGCCGGGAAAGTACCGCGCACAGGCGCGCTTCGATCTCGTGCACGCGGACAGCGCGTGGAAGCGCGAAGACGGGAACCTGTTCTCGAAAGCCGTGACGATCGAGGTCCCGACCCAAGCACCGATCGAGCTCGTCCTCGATCAGAAAGTCGTCGTTTCTCCGCCGCGAACCAGCGCCGGCGTCGAGTGGTTCGAGGTGCGCTCCGAGCTGCTGTCGAAGTTCCGCGGCCGCGAAGTCGTGTTGCGCGCGGGCGTCGTTCTCCCCGCGAAGTACGATGCCACGCGCAAGTACGCTGCGATCTACGACGTTCCCGGCTTCGGCGGCAATCACCGCAGTGCGAGCGCCAGGTCGAAGAAAGAAGCGGAAGACTCGAGCCCGAAAGGCCTACTCGCGCGCGAGACGTTCGAGATCGTCCTCGATCCGGAAGGCCCGAACGGTCACACGTTGTTCGCGGACTCGGACAACAACGGACCGTGCGGAGCGGCGCTCGTGCGCGAGTTGATCCCGGCACTCGAGGGTAAGTACCCGTTGATCGCCGAGCCTTCGGCCCGTGTCCTGCGCGGCCACAGCTCGGGCGGGTGGTCGACGTTGTGGCTCGCGCTCACCTACCCCGACGTCTTCGGCGCGACATGGTCGAGCGCGCCCGACCCCGTCGATTTCCGACGTTTCCAGCGCGTCGATCTGTACGCGGGAGAGAACTTCTACGTGGTTCTCGGCACCGAGATCGCGAGCTATCGCATCGACGGGGAGGTGCGCATGACGACTCGCCAGGAGAACGGCGGCGAGGAGGTCGTCGGCCCCGACAACACCTCCGCGCAGCAGTGGGACTCGTGGTTCGCGGCGTTCGGTCCGCGGAACGAGCGCGGCCATCCCGCAGCGCTCTACGACGTGGCGACCGGGCGCATCGATCGCGCGGTGGCCGAGTCCTATCGCCGGTACGACATCGGCGCACTGTTGCGCTCGGCACCGGAGAAGTATGCGCCGATCCTGCGCCGGAGCGTGCGGCTCGTCTGCGGCGGCGAGGACAGTTTCTACCTGAACGAGGCCGTCGAACTGCTGG
>JAYTBY010000735.1:0-13655 GCA_043736755.1 Planctomycetota bacterium
GCCCGTTCTAAAAAGTCCGGCCGCCTGAAGAAGTGTGCCTAAGCAATGCAAGGAGGACGAAGGAGCGACGCCGGAAGCTGCCTCCTTGGCCGCTGAGGACGGCGCGAGGAGTCTGACGCAGCAGTGCGACGGCTCGCTTCTTCAGGCGGCCGGACTTTTTTGAACGGGCTGCTAGGACGAGGCTTGCCGCCTCGTCCGCGCATCCACATCACGCCGTCACGCCTTCGCGGTAGCTCTTCTGCGTCTCGCGCGGGATGAAGGCCTGCAGGTGATCGAGTTGCAGCGCATCGCGCACGAGGCTGCGCGCGATCACGATCCGCTGGATCTGGTTCGTGCCCTCGTAGATCTGCAGGATCTTCGCGTCGCGGAAGCACTTCGCGATCGGGTAGTCCTCCATGAACCCGTAGCCACCGAACACCTGCACGGCATCCGTGGCGACGTCCATGGCGACATCGGTGGCGAAGCACTTCGCCATCGCGGCCATTTTGCCCATATCGGGACCGGCAGCGTCGGAGGTTGCGGCCGAGGCATAGACGAGCCAGCGCGCCGCCTCGGTCTTCATCGCCATGTCCGCGAGCATCTTCTGGACCATCTGGTGGTTCGAGATGGGCACGCCGAACTGCTGGCGACGCTGGGCGTAGACGTTGGCGAGGTCGAGAGCGCCTTGTGCCGCTCCGACGGCTTGGGCAGCCACCCCAGGCCGTGCGAGGTCAAGCGTCATCATCGCGTGCTTGAAACCCATGCCAGCGCGCTCGCCGATCAGGTTCGACTTCGGCACGCGCACGTTGTCGAAGTGCGTCTCGACGACAGGCACCGTGCGGATACCCATCTTGTCCTCGACCTTCTTGATCGTGAACCCGGGCGTCCCCTTCTCGACGACGATCGCACTGATCCGGCGCGACTTGCTCGTCGGATCCGTGACGCAGAAGACGGAGTAGAGGTCGGCCACGCCGCCGTTCGTCGTCCACTTCTTCTCGCCACAGATGACGTAGTGGTCGCCGTCCTCGACGGCCGTGACCGCCAGCCCGCCCGCGTCGGACCCGGCGAACTTCTCGGAGAGGCAGAACGCGACGAACTTCTCGCCGCGCGCGATCTGGGGGAGCCAGCGCTGCTTCTGGGCTTCCGTGCCGCCGACGAGGATCGGGAATGAGCCGAGCGCATTGACCGCGAACGCGACGCCGAAACCGGAGTCGGCCTTGGCGAGTTCTTCGGTGACCCGTGCCAAGGCGAGGATTCCCGCGCCGAGGCCGCCGTACTCCACCGGGATGAACGTCTTGAAGAGGCCCGCCTGCGCCACTGCGCGCGCAGCATCGAAGTTGTATTCCTGCGCCTTGTCGTACTTCGCCGCGTTGGGGCGGACGATGGTGTCGGCGATGTGGCGAGCCTTCGCGGCGAGTTCCTCGCCAAGCGCAGTGAAAACGATGTTCTGGGGCATGGTGGGGCGTCGCGCGCTCCTGGCGCGAGTCCCGGAGTCTAGCCGCCGTTGGTCGCCGCTGCCCGACTGACCCGCAGGAGCTGTCGCGGGGATCCGGGGCCAAACGTCGAACCGTCGAAACCACCCCAGCGAGCCTGGAGCCCGAGGCCCGCCGCGGCGATGCGATCGTCCAGCTCGGCCGGTTCGTAGAGGCGGACCTCCTCGTGCCAGGCTCGCACGACCGACCCGCCGCGACGGAGCTCGACGTCCTTGCGCACGGACGCCCCCACCAGGCGACGACGCTCGACGAGCGTTGCGCCGGCACGTTCACGGCGGGATTCGGGCACGAGACCGGCGCGCACGAAGTCCGGGTTCATGACGTCCAAGAAGGCGACTCCCTGCGGGGCGAGCACGCGTGCGACGCCGTCGAGCAGCTCACGGTCGCCGACGTCGCCGAAGTACCCGAACGACGAGAAGAGACTGACGACGCCGTCGAACGCTCCGGCTTGGAACGGCGCGTGACGAGCGTCGCCCCGCACCACGCGCTCGGCGACCCGTCGACCCTCGGGGAGTCTCCCGATCTGCGCGAGCAGGTCCGCGGACCAATCGACCCCGGCGACTTCGAGCCCCATCTCGTCGAGTGCGATGAGGTGTCGGCCCCAACCGCAGCACAGATCGAGGACGCGTCCGCGAAGTCCGTTCGCGACCAGGAAACCCGCCTCGATCCGCGCCGAGGCGAGATCGCGGTGCGGATACAGATCCACGTAGTCGGCCGAGAATGCCTCCGACCACCACGGAACCGCGTCCATGCCGAAATCAGCGATCCGACGCGGGCTGGGACGAGCCCTCTCGTGCACTCGCAGCGACCGTCAGCGCGAGAGCGATCTCGACCTCGATCGATCGCGAACCCGTGCGGACCGGCACGCGCGCACGCACGGTGCCCGGTTCGTCCGTCGCCGGATTGCCGTCGGGATCGAAACGAGCGACGAGCTCCATTTCGCGTTGGACGCCGCCTTCGACGCCGGGCCAGGCGTCGCGGTCGTCGAGCGCGAAATAGAGCCGCGCTTCGTCACGACTCACACTCCAGGTCGGATCGCCGAGGTCATACGAGCGAGAGAGCAGAGGCTCGTCCTGGCCAGGAATCACGATCGAAATCGTCGCGGCGGACCCGGGCGCAAGAAGCGCCATGTCGGCGCGCAGGACGAACTCGCCCGCGTACGCAGCGTGAGCGAGCGGCATCTCCGCCGCGGTGTCCGAGCCGTCTCCAGCTGAGCAACCGGCCACGAGGATCCACGAGAGCGCGGCAACGGACGGCAGGAGGCGCATGGTCGGGATGAAGTCTAGTGTCCCGTCCGCGAAGTTCGTGTGTGAAGTCGGGCCAAGTGGATCTCGCTGGCTAGGCGCCGCGACGACGCGCATCCGTGGAGGCTCGGAAGAGCACCAACGCCGCCAGGGAGATCCAGATGGCGCGAATTCACACACGGACTTCGCGGAAGGGACACTCGCCGCGCGCGGCGATCTGCGATTCGGTGGTCGACGACGATTCCGCTCGGGTCTCGCCGCGACCATGATGACCCGGCCCCCATGGAACGAACCGAACCCGCTCTCGGCCTCGTCGATCGCCGCGCCAAGGAAGCGCGCGAGGAGCGCGATCTCGCTCCGTACGCGGAGCACGCGGCGTCCTCGCGCGGGCGACGATTCCCCGAGGCGGACGACGACTTCCGGACGTGCTTCGAGCGCGACCGCGACCGCATCGTTCACAGCACCGCGTTCCGGCGTCTCATGTACAAGACGCAGGTCCTCCTGAACCGCGAGGGCGATCACAACCGAACTAGGCTCAGCCACAGCCTCGAGGTCGGCCAAGTGGCGCGGAGTTTGAGCGACGCGTTGGCGCTGAACGGGACGCTCGTCGAGGCGCTCGCGCTCGCGCACGACATCGGACACCCGCCGTTCGGTCACCGCGGCGAGGTCGCGCTGGACGAACTCATGCACGCGCACGGCGGATTCCGCCACAACGCGCAAGTGCTGCGCGTCGTCGATCAGCTCGAGCGCCGCAACCCCGATCATCCCGGGTTGAATCTCACCCGCGAAGTGCGCGAGTCGCTCTTGAAGCACGAGAGCCGTGAGGACTGGCCAGCGGAGTTCGCGCCGCGCCCGCGTCATCCGTGCCTCGAGGCGCAAGTCGTCGACCTCGCGGATTCGACCGCCTACGACATGCACGACATCGAGGACGGGATCCTCGCGGGGATGTTCCCGATTGAATCCGTCCACGAGGGTTCGGAACTCTGGCGCCGCGCGACGAACGAGGTCGAACGGCGTCACCCAGGATTTCTTGGCGGTAGCGACGACAAGAACCTGCGCGTGAAGCGCGTCGCGAACCAACTCCTCGGCGCGACGATCCGCGATCTCGTCACAGCGACGCGTGCGCGACTCCTCGACGCGAATCCGGGGAGCCCGACGGAAGTCCGCGCGCATCCGCGGATGCTCGTGGGGCACGGCGCGGAGATCGGACCGCTTGTCGCGGAATTGCAGGCGTTCTTGTGGAAGCGCTTCTACCGACATCCCCACCTGCTGGAGTTGTCCGAGTACGCCCGCAAGGTGCTCGCGCATCTCTTCGCGGCCTACCGCAACGATCCGCGGCTGATGTCGGGCTGGTACCAAGCCTGGGCGAGTGAGGTCGGCCTCGAGCGCTCCGTCTGCGACTACTTGGCCGGCATGACGGACCGCTTCGCCGAGCAGGAGTTCGCGCGGCTCGGCGGAGCTCCATGAGGGCGTACCGTTCCTCACCCACTCTGAATCCAGGCGTTTGCGGTCAGTGCGCCTGCAACCACACGATCCAGAACAGGAACCCGAGGAACAGCGCCACGATCGCGACGCGGGCCGGGAGAGATAGGCGCGACGGCTTCGCGTCCTTCAGGCCGGCATAGAGCGGTTCGATTTCTTCGGGCTTCGCCATGACGTCGACGAGGATCGCCTCGCCGTCGAGCTAGGGCAAGCTCGAGCCGGTTCCGATCAAGCGAGACGCTCGAATCGCCGCTTCCAGCCCCACCACGCAAACGCCCCGGTGACGGCTGCGATTCCGAGCAGGACGAGGATCGGCACGGCGATTCCGCTGAGGTCCTTGCCGTACCAGAAGAGCCCCTGATAGCCGTCCATGGCCCACGCGTTCAGCGTGAAGTGACCGATCGTGCGGAACCACTCGGGCACGATCGCGAGCGGAAACCAACTGCCCCCCATGGCGCTCATCGTGAGAATCAGGAGCGTCGAGAGCCCTTCGAGTTGCTTGCGTGTCCGACACATCACGGCGAGGAGCAGTCCGAATCCCGCGGCCGCGCTGGCGACCGCCGTCGAGAGCACGACGAGTGCGACCGGATCGCGGAACACGGGCACGTCGAACACGAAACCGCCGTACACGAAGAGCAAGACCAGCTGCACGAGACCCACACTGATCGTGAAGAGAGCCTTGCCGATCAGGACAGCCGCTCCCGCGTTCGGCGTCAGGCGTACGCGCTGGAGAGTCCCGGATTGATCCTCGTCGAGGATCGTCCCGCCGCACGCCGTCAACCCGAAGAGCAGCATCATCACGGCGATCCCTGCGATCGCGTGTGCGCCGCCGGCGGCTTTCCTCGATGGATTCGCACCGCCAGCGACGTCCTCGACGTGGAGGCCCAGCGCTTCGGCGCCGCCATCGCGGAAGTCGAACGGGTTCTTGGAACCGCTGGATTCAGCGTGTTTCGCGCTTGAATCGAACATCGACTCGGCCATCTCGCGCATCCCAGCCGGGAAGCCCATCGACTCCATGCCGCGCTTCATCATCTCCTTCGCGACGGCGGGACCGGCTGCGCGCATCAGCACGGGCACGAGCGTGCCTGCCAGGATCTGCTGCTCGATCTCCTTCGCCGGATCGCGATACAAAACGATGCGCGGCTTGCGTCCGGCGCGCACGTCTTCGCCGAAACCGGCGGGAACGAGGATCGCTGCGGGCGACGCGCCGCGCTCGACGCGGCCGCGTGTACCCGTTTTGGCTTCGACGTCGAGCGCCGCAGAAGCGCGCAGTCCCTCGAACAACTTCTTCGATTCCGGCGAGCCATCGAGGTCCTCGAAATCGACTTCGACGCGGTTCACGTTCTCGCCGTCGCCGCCCATGACGCTCGTCATGGCAGCGCCGAACACGGTTCCAAGCACGAGCGGTAGCGCGAACGACATCGCCAACGCCACGGGATCGCGCAAGAAGAGCCGCAAGTCCTTCGCGGCGACGATCAGTGCCGTGCGGATCATCCGACCTCCTGGTCGCGCAACGCGTGTCCGGTCAAGGTGAGGAACACTTGCTCGAGGTCGGGCAAGTCCTCCTCGATGCGCGCGTCGATGCCAGCAGCGCGCAGCAGTGCGAGTGCCTCGGCTGTCCGAGGCCCGGCATGGATCCGATTGCCCGCAGAATTGGGCGCGGCGACCCGCTGCCGCAGTTCGGCGAGGCTCCCTTCCGCGATCTTTCGACCAGAATCGAGGATCACGATCCGATCACACAGACGCTCGACCTCGCCCAGTTGGTGCGTCGTGTAGACGAGCGTCGTCCCGCGCGCGCGCAGGCGATCGACGAGCTCGAAGACGTGGTTGCGCGACTGCGGGTCGATGCCGACGGTCGGTTCGTCGAGGAAGACGAGCTCGGGCTCGTGAAGCAGCGCCGCGACGATGTTCAGTCGGCGCTTCATGCCACCCGAGTAGGTTCCGACGCGGTCTTGCGCACGATCCGTGAGACCGGCCTCGTCCAAGGCGCGACCGACGCGACCCCGGAGCTCGGATCCCATCAATCCGTGCATCCGCCCGAAGAACGCCAGGTTTTCCGCGCCCGTCAGGCCGTCGTAGAGCGCGATCTCCTGCGGCACGACACCGATCCGACCGCGCAACTTCGCGGCCTCGCGCGCAGGATCGAGGCCCAACACGGATACCCGCCCCGCGCTCGGCGCGGCGAGCGTCGAGAGGATCCGGATCGTCGTCGTCTTGCCCGCGCCATTCGGACCCAGGAATCCGAGGCTCTCCCCGCGCCGAACGACGAGCGACAGGCCATCGACGGCGCGGGCCGCACCGAAGTTCTTGACCAGACCGGCGACCTCGATGGCCGGGGACGAAGGGTTCGAGCGAGACTCCATGCGCCTATACTGTGCCGGTCCGGTTCCGGATCCTTCGCGGAATCCACCGGGAGCATGCCGACCGTCCCCCACGATTTCCGCGACCCGACGCTCCTCGCGCTGGCCCTCACGCACAGTTCGGTCGGCAGCGAACGCGACAACGAGCGACTCGAGTTCCTCGGGGACGCGGCGCTCGACCTCGTGATCGCCGAGGAGCTCTTCCGCGCAGTCGGCACGGAGCTCCACGAAGGCGAGATGACCGAGCGCAAGGCCTCGGTCGTTTCACGCAAATCGCTGGCGGAAGCGGCACTTCGACTCGGACTGGACTCGCTCGTGACGTTGGGCGCGGGCTTGCGCGACCGCGCGCTACCTCGGTCCGTCTTGGCGAACGTGTACGAGGCCGTGCTCGGTGCCGTGTATCTCGACGGCGGCCTCGAAGCGGTGCGTGCGTTCGTCCGCGCCACCTTGAGTGGACCGTTGGCCCGAGTCCGCGAACCGGCCGACGGACAGAACCCGAAACAGGAGCTCCAACAGATCTGCCAGCGCGATCTCGGCGGACTCCCCGTCTACGCGTTGCTCGACGAGCGGGGTGCAGCCCATGCGCGCGCCTTCCAAATCGCGGTCGAGGTCGCAGGCCGGCGATTCCCGAGCGCGTGGGGTCGAACGCGCAAGGAAGCTGAAGCTTGGGCCGCTCGGGAGGCGCTCCTCGTCCTGGAGGATTCCCTACCCGCGACCGGATCGGATCCAAGTTGAGCGCGACTACGGTATCGACGGTTGACGCCCGTGCTCGGCGACCCACGGTCGTGGTCGACGCTTCTGCGCTCGCCATGCCGGAGCTCGAGAAGCTGGCGCGCGCGCTGGAGCGCGAGCGTTCCGTCCTGGCCGGCAACTTGTGGGGTTCGTCGCAAGCCCTCGTGCTCGCCTGGCTCGTAGCACGCGCGCAGGGACCGTGGGTCGTCGTGACGTCGGGCGAAGCCGAAGCACAAGGATTCGCCGACGATTTGGCCAGTTTCGGCGCCGATCCGACTTGGCTTCCGGCGCGTGAAGGAGTCGGCACGGCGCTGCGCACAGGCGAAGCGGATTTGGGCGGGTTGCGTGCGCGACTCCAGGTAGCACAGCGACTCGCGGGCCCGGTGGAGACGCGACCACGACTGCTCGTCGCGTCGCTCGTGTCGATGCTGCAACCGATCCAAGGTCGCGCGGAGCTCGAGAAGAACTGGCTCGGACTGCAAGTCGGCAACACGCTGGATCCTGAGGCGTTGCTCGAGCGACTCGTGACCAGCGGGTATCAGCGCACTCCGCTCGCCGAACGACCCGGTGAAGTGTCCCTGCGTGGCGAGATCCTCGATCTCTACACCTACTCGAGCGAGCTGCCGATTCGCATCGAACTCTTCGGCGAGGAGATCGAATCGCTGCGCACGTTCGATCCGGTCGACCAGCGCAGCGTCGAGTCGCACACGGCTGTGCAGGTCAGTCTCGCTGCGGATGCTGGGAGCATCGAAGAAGGACGGGGCGCGCTGCCGGCAAGTCTCGCGGGACCGACGGCTGTGTTCGTGCGCATCGAACCGTTGCGACTCGAGGATCGAGCCGGCGGCTTGCGCATCCAGTCGGCGGGACACACGCGTGCGCTGCTCGAGTTCGACGCGTTGGTGCGCGAGCGACGCACTCTCGACCTGCAGAGCCTGCCGGGCGGTTCGCCCTTCGACACACGATCCGTCCAGGGGCTCTCCACGAACGCGCGTGAAGCCCCGAAAGCGCTGCGCGAGGCAGCCGAAGACGGCACACGCGTGATCGTCCTGTGCCAAACGGAAGCCGAAGAAAAGCGTTTCACGCTGGTCCTCGCCGAGAACGGCGGCGGCGCAGGCGTCGAGACACGCGTAGGTTCGCTCGCGCGCGGGTTCCGTTCGCCGGCTGCGAAACTGGTCGTCGTCAACCATCGCGAGCTGCTCGGAATCGTCGGGCGCCGCGCCACGATGAAGACGCGCGAACCGCACAAGGTGCGCGCTCTGCAGTCGTTCTTCGAACTCAAGGTCGGAGACCTCGTCGTGCACGCAGTGCACGGTCTCGCGCGCTACGCTGGCCTGAAACGCATGGAGCGCAGCGGCGGCGAGGAGGAGCATCTCCACCTCCTGTTCGCCGACGAAGTGTCGCTTTTCGTCCCCGCCTCGCGCATCGACATGGTGCAGCGATACATCGGGACGGGATCCACCGCTCCGCCGCTCGACCGCATCGGCTCGAGTTCGTTTCGCAAACGGAAGGAGAAGGTCGAGCGCGCGATCCGCGACCTCGCGACCGAGTTGCTCGAAGTTCAAGCTCGTCGCGCATTGCGTCAACGGGTCCCGTGGGCGATCGACGACACGCTCGTGACGCAGATGATCGAAGCGTTCCCGTGGACCGAGACGGCGGACCAACTCACGGCCGACAAGGAAATCGGCACCGATCTCGCCGCGGATCGGCCGATGGATCGCTTGCTCTGTGGCGACGTCGGGTTCGGCAAGACCGAGCTCGCTATCCGCGCCGCGTTCCGTGTCGCCTGCGCCGGTGGCCAAGTCGCGGTGCTCGTGCCGACGACCGTTCTCGCCAGTCAACACGAAGCGACATTTCGCGAGCGATTAGCCGATTTCCCGGTCGAAGTTGCGGCTTTGTCGCGCCACGTCACGGGCAAGGACGAGCGCGCGATCCTCGAACGCGTCCAGAAGGGCGAGATCGACATCCTGATCGGCACGCACCGCATCTTGTCCAAGGACGTGCACTTCGCGCGCCTCGGGCTCGTGATCGTCGACGAGGAGCAGCGCTTCGGCGTCACGCACAAGGAACACTTCAAGAAGCTCCGTGCGGAGATGGACCTCCTGACGCTTTCGGCTACGCCGATCCCGCGCACACTGCACATGTCTCTGTCGGGCTTGCGCGACATCTCGGCGCTCGCGACCGCGCCGGAAGGTCGTCAAGAAATCGAGACCGTCCTCGGCTTCTGCGAAGACGACGTCCTGATTCGCGAAGCGCTCTTGCGCGAGAAGAACCGCGGGGGACAGGTCTTCTTCCTCCACAACCGCGTGCACTCGATCGAGCAGCTCGCGCTGCGCATTCAGATACTCGTGCCGGAGTGCTCGTACGCGATCGGTCACGGCCAGATGCCAGCGCGCGAGTTGAAGAAGGTCATGGATGCTTTCATCAACGGCTCGGTGGACGTCCTCGTCTCCACCACGATCGTCGAGAGCGGTATCGACATTCCGAGCGCGGGAACGATCGTGATCGACCACGCCAACGAGTTCGGACTCTCGGAGCTGCACCAATTGCGCGGTCGGGTCGGCCGCGGAACCGCGAAGTCACACTGCTACCTGCTCGTCGAGAAGTGGAAGCCGCTGCGCGAGGAAGCCAAGGAGCGACTCAAGGCGCTCGAGGAACTCACACGGCTCGGCGCCGGGTTCCAGATCAGCATGAAGGACCTGGAGATTCGCGGTGCGGGCAACCTGCTCGGCCCCGAACAATCGGGTCACATCGCAGCCGTCGGCTACGACATGTACTGCCGACTCCTGCACCAGACGACGGAGAAGTTGCGCGCCGGCGGAGAGATCGACATCGATGGCGTCGTCTCGGCCCAAGAGGCACAGGGTGCAGAGCTCGAACTCGGGATTCGCGCGTTCCTCTCCGACGCGTGGATTCCCGACGGTCGCGCGCGAGTCGAGGTCCTGCGGCAGCTCAGCGCCATCCATGACGACGCAGAGATGAAGCGCGCGCTCGAGACGCTGCGCGATCGTTTCGGTCGCATCCCAGAGGAAGCGGAGAACCTGGTGCGCTTGTTCCGACTCAAGGCACGCTTGGAGGAGATCGGCATCCGGAGGCTCTTGTGGCGCAAGGACGTCTACGTGCTCGAGTACGCCGACCGCGTGGCGCTCGAGAGCGGACTCGATCTACGCGGCTTGGAGGTGCGGCCTATTCGCACGGGTCTCATGCACTTGCCGATCCCGTCGGATAGGAAGTCCGGCGCACAGGCACTGCAGTGGTTCGAGCGACTCTTGCGCGGCGCACCCGCAGCCCCGACGATGCCGCGTTCATGATCAAACTCCTGCTCGTACTCAGCTCATTCCTGCCGCAAGACGCCGTGAAGGATGCGCCGGTCGCAGTTCGACCGTGGCAGACGGTCGACCGCATCGTGATGGTCGTGAATCAGGACATCATCACGTCATCGCGCCTCGAGCGGGACATGAAGCAGATCACGAAGACGCGCAAGCTCACGTCGGACACGGAGATCCGCGCGGCCGAGACGCAGATCCTCACCGACCGCGTCAAGGAGCGCTTGCGTGTTCAGGCTGGTGCGAACCTCGGCGTCGACGAGAAGATGATCGACGCGCGCGTCGCCGACAGCCTCGAGCGCATGCGCGAGCGCGAGAATGGCATGGTCGGGTTGGCCAAGTTCCTCGGATCTCGCGACATTTCAGGCCCAGACGTGAAGCGTCTCCTGCGCGACGACATCTACGAGCAGATCTGGCAGGACGGCCTGACCGGTGAAGCGCCGGGCCCGCTCGGCCGCGTCACCGCGGACCGCTATGTGCGTCCTGGAGCCTTGCGCCTCTTGTTCGACGCTGCGATCGAGAATCCGGCCGACATGAAGGCGCTCGGCGGCAGCGTGGGCCAGGTGCAGTTCCAACAGGTCGTGATCGACGCCGCCGAGTCCGGCGGCATCGATGCGGCGCGCGCCCTCGCTCGCGCGATCGCCGCGCGTATCGAAGCCGGCGAAGACATGGCCGCGATCGCGCGCGCAAATGGCGCGAGTGCCAACGCCGACGGCATCACCGACGTCGAGGAAGCGCGGTTGCGGGAGCTGTTCCCCGAGATCGCCGAGTTCACGGCCAAGGCCACGCCGAACCAGATCTCGCCACCGATCGAATCGGTCTCGCGCGGCAAGACGTTCGTGCGCATCGTGCGCTTCCTCGAACGCAAGGCGGCGGTCGTGCCAGATTTCGCGAGCGCGGTGGTGCAAGAGACGCTGCGCAAGGGGGCCCAGAGACGGTTGGAGGTCCACCGACTCGAATCCGCGTACGGCCCCATGCTGCGGGCCTCGTACGTCTGGCCCGAGGAACTGGCCGGTCGCAAGCCGTAGGCGCGGCCGGAAGAGGTCGTCTGAAAGAACGGTTGGGTGTAACGAAACTCCCTCCGCTTCAGCGTAGCCACTCAGGACGGTCGTCCCCACCTCACAGTGCCCCGATTGGGGTTGGAGGAAGTCGACGTCGAGTACAGACAGGGAATCAGACGCAGCACGTAGGGAGACCGCGAATGGGCCAGGCGAACAACCGGCGCGGTGTAGTCCTAGGGCTATCCATCGCCTTGGCACTCGTGGGTTGCGCACTTGTGTGGCTGAATATGAATTCGGTCCTTGTCGCGCGGCCACCCGACATCCATCCGGGCGACCGCGCGACAGCCGGAGCCCATGAAGTCGTCCTGACGGATTCGCTCGTCGAGACGATTCGTCAAGGTGAAGCACTCCACGATGAGGCGCCGCTCGCCAGCATCTCGGAAACGAGGGTGTCGGGGCGAGTTGTCGACGTGACGGGGCGTCCCGTTCCGAACTGCGAGGTCGGTATCGCAGGAGGTAACGCCTACCCGTGGAGCCTGCGTGACGTCGCATTGACGACCAGCGACGAAGCAGGCGCATTCGACTGCGCGCTCCGGCCGCCTGCGACGCTCGTCGCCCGAACGGCTTCGATGACCACCCTGATCGCAGGCCGTGTGGAGAGCCTGCCGATCGAGCCTCTGACCCTCGTCCTCGGCAACGTCGTCGTCGTCGGTGGAAGCGTGGTCGACGAAGCTCGGAATCCCATCGTCGGCGCCCGCATCGAGTACCTCGTGACGAGCGAGTGTATTGCGGCCCTCGGGCGCGGAGTCGACCGAGCCATGATGTTCCCGAACGCGCTCAGCGTCAGCGACGATCAGGGCCGCTTCGCGTTCGAAGGTCTCGTCGCGATTCCGGGAGCGCGTCTGGAAACGTCCAGCCCGGGCTTCAGGACGCAGAGCGATGCAGTCCCGGATTCGTCCACGGGTTCGTTCGAGATCGTGCTGCTACCCGGTGGAACGAGCGGCGATCTGCGCGGAATCGTCATCGATGGGGCGGGTGTGCCTCTGCCCGATGCATTGGTGCGAATTGCACTCACCGTCGCGACCTCGGATTCGCTCGGAGCGTTCACGATCGCGCTGCCCGAGCGGATTTCGCCTGGCGTGCGACTCGTCGTCGTGCGATCGGGATACGTGCCTCGGATCATCCCGGCCCCGGAACTGCTGGCCCTGCTTGCCGCTCGCGGCGCGGAGCCCGTGGGCATCCTCCTCCGCGGGCCGGCCTTGAGCATCGATGGGGTTATCCGGCCGGGATTCGGCGGGAACGTCACCGGATGGGAGGTGAGCCTCCTCGACCCCACGCCGCTACTCGGCGACTGGACGAGCGCGGGTTGGATCGAGAACGATGGGAATCCGCAAGTCCGCGTGGATCCCGAGGGCCGATTCCGAATCGACGGCCTCGACGATCGCCCCTACGACATCATCGCCTTCGATCCGGCATCGCTCGTCAGCGTGCGCGCGTCGGACGTACCGGCGGGCACTCGAGATCTGGAGTTGCGAGTCAACGACGATGCGTGGCTCGAATTCGTGTCGGGCCGAGTCACTTCGCTCGACGGGCGCGCACTGGCGGGAGTTCGCGTCAGGCAGATCCTCGTCACGACCACGGACGGCAAGGCGAAGGAGATCACGGGCTGGTTGACGGGCAGCAAGTACAGCTTCGGCAGGAGCGCGGTCACGGACGAAGAGGGGGCGTTTCGTATCGAGCACGTGCCTCGCGGGCCGCTGCAGTTCTCGCTGGAAGGGGACACGATCCTGCCCGCGATCGTACTCGCGGAGGAAGGCGCGGATCCGTCGGCGCTACGCCTCGTCGTGGCGGCGAGAAAGGTGCTGCGCGTCGAATTGGGCTCGTCCTGGACTCGAAGTGTTCTCTTCGAGGTCCTCGACGAGAGCGGCGAGAAGCTCCACGTCTACACCCTGGCGAGGAACCAGTTTCAGTCGTCGATCCTCTACCCGCTGGAGTCGCCGACGAGCCCCGATCTCGCCGTGTCGGAGTCAGCGCGAGTCCT
>JAYTBY010000736.1:0-2755 GCA_043736755.1 Planctomycetota bacterium
ATGCGACCCTCGTCGACGAACGTGTCGCCGCTCAACGAGTAGAAGTAGCCGCCCGGCAGCGTGTTGCTGTAGATGATGTCGGCGCCGATGTCGGCCTGCGCCGACTTGCGCGTCCACGTGTTCGTCGCCTGGTGATAGATACCGGCGTCGCGGATGGGCCCCGTGATCGCAATCTTCCTGGACGTGTCGAGAGTGAGTGCTTGCTGAGCCTGAGCGGCCGGCCCAAACGCGACGAGGCCAGCGAGCGTGAGCGAAGAACGAAGCATCACGAACTCCTGAGGATGGTCGCCGGAATCTGAGGAGAGAGCCGAGTGCCAGGAACGCACCGTCCTGCTTCGCCATGCCTTCGGGCCCGTGCCCGTCGCAACGGACGGTCGGATTCGAAGTCGGGAGTGACGGTGCACGTGATGGGCTTGACCTTGGACGCGGTGGTCTGCTGACCTTGCGCCACGCCGTCGAGCGCGACAAGCCCGACCCGTGCGAGCGAAAAGCGCAGCATTGCGGTCTCCTGAAGATGTGCTCGGGCCAGGTGGGAAGCCTTAGATACCCGCCTCGGTAAGACGCTGTGGAAGACGCCCCGGTTCCGAGGGGATTAGGTTACGCCGATTCGCCGTCTCCGTGCCGGATTCTCCATTCCGACTCGGAACACCGGGACGCCTGCCGATCGGGATGCATGTGGAACCGTGGGTCGGCCCGACCCTCAGTCCGCCGCACCGAGAGAGAGCCGCTGACGGCGCCGAGCGCTTGCTCCGCACGCGGCGCGCGCTAGCTTGCGGACAGTGACGACCTCGACGACACCGGCGGCGGCTGGGCTCCAACTCTTCGCGCTCACACCGAGCGGGCTCCACGCGCTCCAGGCGCCGGCCAGCGGCGCGAGCGTCCACGAACTGCTCGAGGTGCTCCCCGACGGCGTCTACTCGGCGCTACGCACGTTCCACCACGATCGCTTCCTGTGGCTCGAGGCCCACTTCGATCGCACGGACCGTTCGATGGCGGGACTTGGCTGGCCAAGCGCGCTCGACCGGCCTCTTCTGCGCGCGGCGCTGCACGCGGCGGTGAGCGCGTATCCATTCCCCGATGCGCGCGTGCGCTTCGACGTGTTGCGCGAACCGACCGAACTCCAAGGGGTCACGTCGAGTTCGTTCCTGGCTCTGTCACGCTATGTCCCCGTTGCGGACGAGTTCCTGCGCGAGGGTGTCGAGGTCGACCTCGCGCGCCACCTGCGCCGCGACTCGCCGCGCATCAAGACGACGGGTTTCGTGCGCGCGCGCAAGCCGCTGCCGCTCGGCACGCGCGAGCGCTTCGAAAGCGTGCTGCTCGACGACGAAGAGCGCATCCTCGAATGCACGAGCGCCAACATCGGCTTCGTGCGCAGCGACGCGATCGTCACCGCGGGAGAGGGCGTGCTCGAAGGGATCACGAGCGCCGTCCTGCGCCACATCGCGCCCGACGTGGGGCTTTCGTGGGAGAGAGAGCGACTGCCGCTCGCCGCGCTCGACAGCGTGAGCGAGGCCTTCCTGACCAGCTCTTCGCGCGGCGTAGTCCCCGTCGTGCGCATCGCGGGCATGCCCATCGGCGACGGCCGCGTCGGGCCGCGGACACGCGCGCTGAGCGAGGCCTATTACGCCTGCGCCGAGCGTGAGGCGCGTTCGACCCGCGAGTGATCGGCTACGGGGCCTTTCATGAGAAAGCCTCGCGCGGTCACGGGGAAATCGTGAGTTGTGGCCGGTCGTGACCGGCGCGGTGCGATTCGAGAACCGCACGCTCCCACCCTGCTCCGCTACTGCGACTCGGTGGCCTGCTGCACGAGCGCGACCTTCAGCCTTCGACACGAAACCGGATGAAGGATGGTGTCTCGCTCACGTTGGCGAGGCGGGACTCGTCAACGGGGTGACAGGTCCGTCCACGGTTACAGGGTCCAGGCCACGCTCAGTCCGTTCGACAGATTGAACGTGCTCGCGGTGCAGAACGCTGCTGCGTTGCGGTACCAGATCTGGTAGTTGCGCGTGCCTGGCGTGGTCACGAGCCCGCGCGCGGAGACGCTCGCATCGCCCGCGCCGGGATACTGCGACGCACTGAGTGCGTTCGCCCGCGTGTCGAGGCGCACGATCAGACCACCCGCGCAGCGCAGTCCGTCGCCGAATGGAGTCCCGAGCCCGCCGCCGGATTGCGTTGTGCCTTGGAAGTAGAGCGCGGAGCTGTTCGGCATGCCGACGCCATGCAACACCAAGCTGTCGGCCGACAGACTCGCAGTGCCTACCGCGGACAGGTTCGCGCCGAAGCCGTTGAGCGAGTTGCCGCACCCGTTGCCAGCGAGGCCGTGGTTGCCGCACGGACAAGCGCTCCCGAGTCCATTGCCGAAGCAGTACGGCGTGCCCCCGCCGCCATCGGGCGTGAGCAGCACGACGCCGATCTGGTTGGTGGTCGTGTTGTAGGCCCAGCCCGCGAGCTGGTGCGCGTTGTTGAGGCGGAAGATCGAGTACAGCGGAAAGAACCACTGGCCCACCGGCGCGGACAGCAAGCTGTCGATCGTCACCGGCCCGTACTGGTTCAGCTGCACGAGCGAAGTCGTGGTCCACACCATCGACATCTCACCCAGGTCGTTCATGTCGCCCACACCACCGGAGATGCTGCAGGGTCCAAAGATCTCCCAGCCGATGCCGTTCGTGTGGCGCGCGGCCTGCTGCACGCAGCTGCCGCTGGTCGAGAGGGTCGAGAGGAACGCCACCGCGCCCACCTGTCCCAGCGCATTGAT
>JAYTBY010000737.1:0-2754 GCA_043736755.1 Planctomycetota bacterium
GTCGTGCCGCTCGATGCGTTGCACGCCGCGCGCGAGGTTCCGGTGCGGAACGCAGCCCCGTCGACCGGTCCGGCTCGGTCCGCGCCACGGAACGGCGCCGCGGAGTCCGCGAGTCGCTTCCCGCGCCGCGATGGCGCGCCCGACCCGTGCGCGGGACTCTCCGAGTCGGAACGTGCGCTGTTCAATCACTTGCGCGAGTGGCGCTCGAGCGTCGCGCACGCCGAGGGGCTGCCGCCGTACTTGATCCTGACGAACCGCCAAGTCGTCGCGATCGTGCGGGCGCGGCCCGATTCGCCGACCGCGCTCGGCCACATCGACGGGATCGGCCCGGGCAAGCTCGAGAGGTACGGGCGCGCGATCCTGGCTCGGCTGCACGGGGCACCCCACCCGACTTCGGGCGGCGCCGTCGCTGTGCTCGATAGCGCGACCGATGGCGTGCCCATGCCCGATGGCGTGGCCGATGGCGTGAAAGTGGGTACGAAACCGGGCGCGAATCCAACCGAGGGCGCAGTCGTCGAGAGTGCGGAAGCCGTATCGAGTGAGTCACACGATGTCATGGAGCAAGCGCCGACGGCGATCGAGGCCAGGCCATGAGCGAGCCCACGACGCGACCTCCCGCGCGCGAGGCGGGAACCGAGTTGCTGTGTCTCCAGCGCTGGGAGGAGACCGCCGGCTGGCTGGTCGAGCACACGGCCAAGTGGCCCAAGTCGGCGCGCTTCGCGCTCGTCCAGAAGGTCGACAACCACGCGCTCGACGTGCTGGAGATGCTCGTGGTCGCGCGGTACGAGCCGAACGAGCGCCGACCAATCCTGCGCGAGGTCAACCTGCGCCTGGAGCGTCTGCGCTTCTTGCTGCGCATCGCGCGAACCCGCGGCGTCATGCCCGCGGCGGGATTCGAGACCGCGATGCGCGGCATCGACGAACTCGGACGGATGGTCCACGGCTGGCGCACGGCGCTCGGCGAGCGCGGACAGCGCCGAGCCGACGCGTCCGAGTCAGAGGCCGCGCGATGAGTTCGTGGTCCGAAATCAACTCGTTCGGGAATCTGTGCCGGGCCGCCAAGCGGGCCTCGCGGCACAAACGCCACGTCTGTGGCGCGGCGCGCTTTCTCGAGCGGCTCGAACCCGAAGTGCTCGCGCTGCAGGACGAGCTCGAGCGCGATGCGTGGCGACCGTCCCGGCCGTCGACGTTCAAGATCCACGACCCCAAGGAGCGGCTGATCAGCGCCGCGCCGTTTCGCGACCGCGTCGTGCACCACGCACTCGTCGATCCGCTCGAACCCGTTTTCGAGGCGGCGCTCGTACCCGAGACATTCGCCTGCCGGCGCGGCAAGGGCACGCGGGCGGCGCTGCTCCACGCGCGAGGATTGGTGGCGCGACACCCCTGGTTCCTGAAGCTCGACGTCGCGAAGTGCTTCGAGTCGATCGAACACGGAGTCGTGATCGAAACGCTCGGGGGTCTCGGCCTGGAGCCGCGCATCGAGCGCCTGTGCCTGCGCGTGCTCTTCGGATGCGAGGGCGTGCCCGGCCGCGGCCTGCCCATCGGGAACCTGACCAGCCAGTGGTTCGCGAACCTCGTCCTTGGGCGGCTCGACCGCTTCGCGCTCGCGCTGCCGGGTGTGAAGGGCTACGCGCGCTACATGGACGACTTCGTGCTCTGTGGCGAGTCGAAGCTGGATCTGCGCGCCGCGCACGCGGCGGTCGCGGGGTTCCTGCGCGACGAGCTCGGACTCGAGCTCAAGGAACGCGCGACGATCCTCGCGCCGACGTCGCAGGGCCTGCCCTTCCTCGGTTGGCGCGTCCACGCCGGGGCGCTGCGCATCCGCCGCGAGAGCCTGCGTCACCTGCGCCGGCGCGTGCGACGAAGGCGCTTCGAGTGGCGGTATGGCCGCATCGACGAGGCGCGCTGGCTCGCCACGCTGCGCGCGGTGGCGACGCACCTCGCGCAGGGCGACACGCTGGTGTTGCGGCGGCAGTGGCTCGCGACGATCGAACTCGAATTGGGGAGCGGGTCACTAGCGCCGCAAACCGCGTGAACCGCGGTGGCGACTACTGGAACGAGGCCGAGAACGCGCGCTCGTCGAACCGGAACGGCAACACGCCGGACAACCGCAACGACGACAACGGCCTGCGTCCCGCCAAGGCATCGCACAGCCCGATCGCGCCGGCCCTGTCGGCGCGCCGTGCCCGGGATGCCCAGACCCGCTTCCCGTGCCGCGGAGTTCGCGCTCCGCGGCCGAATCGAGGCACGCATTGAACTGTCGGGGTCATGCCCCGGAGCTTTGGCGCGGCCACACTTCGTGCATGCGACGAGGAGCGGCCCTCGAGATCCTCCGCAAGCGCTTTCCGGAGCTCGCGCGCGATCATCACGTGCGCACGCTCTCGATCTTCGGATCCGTCGCGTGGGACGAGGCCGGGCCCGACGGGTACGGAGATGGGCACCATGTCCTGTGAGCTGCGCGCCTGGAGCCACACCGCGGTCCTCACTCACGGATGGGAGCAGGCCCCCGCCGCCCTGCGCACGCCCGGCACGTGGCCGCCAGCCGACCAGCCCGGATCAGGACGGCCGATCCGGGCCTGGAGCCACGTCTTCGCACACCTTGCTTTTTTGAACCACCGGTTCAAAACTACAAGGTATGCGCTACGTCACCCGTCAAGCATCCGAACGGCTTCGCGCGCTGCTCCGCACCTTCCCCGCCGTTCTCGTCCAAGGGCCCAGGCAGTGCGGCAAGAGCACGTTCGTCCAGCACCTGCT
>JAYTBY010000738.1:0-2753 GCA_043736755.1 Planctomycetota bacterium
CGAGCGTACGCACTCTCAGAATCCCGTGGCGCTGCTCCGCAGCGCGCGAGCGGTGAATTCTTCACACGCTCTGAGCGCGCGTGAAGGAATCGAGTGTACGCCGGCTCGGAATCATGCGGCACCACACTGCGGCAGCCTCGAGTCCGTGAGTTCCTCACAGGTGCCTGGACCTGTAGCGGTGTCGATCGACCCTCGAAGATGAACGCCTTGAACCGCGCCGTGACCGCTGCGTTCGACGTACTGCTACAGCCGTTCGAACTCCTCGGGTCTGTCTGGTCGCTCGTGCTCGTGAGCGGCCTCTTTGGTGTGCTCGCCCTGTTTCTCTTCAAGCACGTCTCGGCGCAGAAGCGGATCGGAAAGGTCAAGGACCGCATCAAGGGCCACTTGATCGAGATCCGCATTTGGCAGGACGATTTGGGCGTTGTCGCGCGCTCGACGGCCAAGGTGTTGCTGCGCAACTTCCAGTACCTGGGCCTCAACCTGCTGCCGTTCGTGCCGCTCTCGATCCCGTTCGTGTTCGTCCTGGCGCAACTCGTCGTGCGCTACGCGTACGCGCCTATCGAAGTTCGCGAGCAGCACTCGGCGCTGCTTGCCGGTGCGGGGACGACGCTCGAGATCGAGCTCGAGGACTCCGTCGCGGCACGTGCCTCCGAAATCGTCGTGCGCGTGCCGGCCGGCCTCGAAGCCGTGTCACCTCTCGTGCGGATTCCGCGCGAAGGCCGCGCGTTCCAAGAGTTCGTCGCGCGCGCGAGCGGCGAGTACGAGATCACGGTCGAGATCCCCGGCCTACCGAGTGCGACGAAGCGCGTCGTCGCCGGCGACGTGGCCTCGCGCACGATACAGCCGCAGCGCGCGAGTGGGTTTCTCGACGCGTTGTTGTGGCCCGCGGAGCCGACGTTCGAGTCAGGATCGCCGTTCAAGAAGATCGGTATCGCCTACCCCTACCGCGATCTCGGATGGCTGCCAGCGGGGCCGGGAGGAATCGTGCTGACGTTCCTCGTCGCGTCGATGATCTTCGGCGCATTGGCCATCAAGCCGCTCAGGGTCACCATCTGACAAGGTCACCATCTGACAGGGTGACCATTTGATAGGGTGACCATTTGACGGGGTCACCATCTGACAAGGTCCCGATTCGACAGGGTCCCGATCTGGGCACGAGGTCCGTCCGGGTCCGACGCGCTGGTTGCAACGGACTACGAGTTCGAGACTAGACTTGGAGCCGCCGCTCGAGTTCGCCTCCGAGTTCGAGCCCCGGATGGTCCGTCCGAGGAGAATTCCCATGCGCACGTCGATCTTGAGTCGACCCCTTGCCCTGCCCGCGTTGTCGCTCTCGGCGCTGGCGAACACGTACACCGTCGATGACACGCCTGGCCCGGGGGTCGATTTCGCCGACATCCCGGCCGCGATCGCCTTCGCGCAAGCGGGGGACGTCTTGATCGTCCGCGCCGGCAACTACAGCGGGTTCGTGCTCGACAAGGCGTTGGTGATCGTGGGCACTCTCGGTGCATCGACGAGCGGACCAATCGAGGTGCGCAACGTGCCCGCTGGTCCGCGAGTGGTGGTCGTGGCCATCACGACGCAACGCTTCGTCGTCGACAACTGTTCTGCACCCGTCGTGCTGCAAGAGCTCGGCAATCCGTCGACGTCATCGATCACGAACTCGGTCGACGTGCGCGTGGCCCGCACGACGATCTCGACCCCGATCGATGACTCGCTGGACGCCCTGGCGCTCACGAACTCGCGACTCGAGTTCGTCGACGGCCAGATTCGTGGACACGACGCACCTCCGTTCGGTGTCCCGTTCGGCTGGGCGCCCGGCGGCGGGATCGCGGTGAAGATGAGTTCCGCGCGCTTCGTCGCCTCGAAAGCGCTCCTGCAAGGAGGCGGCGGATCGTTGGAGTTCACACAAGGCACTCAAGCGGGCGGCGGTGGCGTCACGCTCGACATGGGGGGCACGTCGACGGGAGTCCTCGTCGGCCCCGGCTCGACGCTCGTCGGGTCCGGCGGCGGAGTGAATTGGTACTACAGCGAGTGCGGCTACGACGCATGCGGCGGGTACGGAGCCTACGGCGTCGGCAATCTATCGACACTCGTCGTCTCGGGCGCGACCACCGGCTTGTACCCGTGCTCGTTCGGCCTGCACTGCATCACGTACACGGCGCCGCTGACGTCTGGCGTGCAGTTTTATGAGCCGTCCACGCAGCCGTCGCTCGCGACGACGGGCGTGCCGACGCGAGGAGCGAGCATCACGTTCGTCGTGTCTGGCGAAGTGGGTTCGGTTGCGACGCTGACCCTCGGCCGTGGTTTCGTCGTCGGCCCGCTCGGCATTCCCTGGATCGAAGCCCTGGTGCCGGCCGGCCGGATCTCGGCCTCGGTCCGATCCCTGCGAGCGGACGGGTGTCGTTCGGGTTGACGGTCCCGAACTACCTGCCGCGCGGCTTCGTGTTCAACGCGCAAGCCGAAACCATGAGCATCAACGGCGTCGCCCGGGCGAACTCGACTCCGATCGTCGTTCGTTGAGTTGGCGCTCGGCGCGCGTCAACGGCGCTGGGAGAGCTTCCAGATCTCGGTGACACGGCCGACGCGCTCGGCGCGCCACAGGCGTCCGAGCCAGAATCCCTCAACCGGGAAATCGTGCGTTTCCTCGCGCGGAATGAACGGTCGGGGGTCTTCGTCGCGGCAGGGTCGAAAGGTGGCCAGCAATTGGCCGCGGCTCGCGATCGCCTCGCGAGCGGCACGCAAGTTCGGGCGGT
>JAYTBY010000739.1:0-5980 GCA_043736755.1 Planctomycetota bacterium
TCGGCGAGCACTCCCGGACGATTGCGCCCCACCGCCGTGATCACGACGTTCGTCGCCGGATCGTCGTCCTCGGGCTCCGGGAGATTCGGCAGCGAGCGACGCGCGCGCTCCGCGTCGGGGCCGCGATCAGGCGCGGGATCGGCGTACGCGCCGCCGGTTCCGGTCACGAGGCGCACGCCCATCTCTTCCGCGGCGGCGACGGCGTGGGGCGTCGCCAACGTCTCTGCGTCGACGACGAGTTGTCCGCCTGGCTTGGCCAGGCGGCGCACGTCTTCGGCGGTCAGATAGCGGCGGGCCAAGGGTGTTCGACGCTCAGAGGTGGCGCGCCAACTCGGGATGCGGCTGCGGGATCACGACTTCGCGCGCGAGCAGTCCGCGCTCTTGCGCGACGCGCGCGCCAGCGGCGATCGAGCTGCGCACGTCGCTGACTTCACCGGTGACGGTGAAGAAGCTCTTCCCGCCCAACCCGTTCGCGATACGCACGTCGATCAAGTCGACCGTCGCCGCCTTCAGCGCGATGTCCGCCGACGAAATCGTCGACGCGACCGTCGTCGTCTCGATCACGCCGATCGCGTCGAGCGTGCCGTTGATACGGCCGCCCTTGCGCTTCAGCATCGGCACGATCTGCTCGTGGACCTGCGGGATCACGAGTTGATCGACGAGGTCGGAGCCGGCGATCGCTGCGCCGCGCGCGGCACTCGCGCGCACGTCTTGCACCGAGCCCGTGAAGAGCATCACGTACTTGCCCGGCTGCACCGGCGTCGAGAAGAGCAGCTCGACGTGCGCTTCCTTGAGCACCGCGTCGGCGACCTCGACGCCGCGGGCGATGCTGCACAGTTCGAGGACGCCGATCGCGACATCGAGGTTGGCGTCCTCGCGGAGCTCGGGATTGTGGTCGTTGCGGTTCATGTAGTACCCCTCTTCACCTGCGGCGCGCTGTCGTGTTCTCTCGTGGGCCCGACGACGCGGCCGTCTTCGAGTTCCATCGTGTCGATGATCGCGGCAATCGCCGTCTGGAATCCGATGTCGTGGCTACGGCCGATCGCGTGACGCGCGGCGCGACCGAAGACGACGAGCACGCGCTCGCCGATCCCGGCGCCGAGCACGTCGACGGCGACCAGCGTCTCGGCCGATTCGCGGCCGTCGGTCGTGAACGGGCGCACGACGAGGAAACGCAAGCCGACGAGGCTCGGGTCCTTCTTCGTGGCCCACACGTTGCCGACGACGGTGCCGACGAGCATCAGCGCTCCCCTCTCGCGCGTGCGGCAGCGAGCTCGGCTGGATCCGTCATGCGCCACGATGCGGGCGCGTTGGGCACGTCGAAGTCGTCGACGATGCCGACGATCGCGGCCTCGAACGCGAAGTCGCCGTCGAGGCCGAGCGCTGCCACGCGCGCGGCCTTGCCGAACGCGACGACGACGTGCTCGCCGATCGCGGCACCGAGCGGATCCGCGGCCACGACGGGCGTGACCTTCGGTGCGCCGGGTTCGCGGCGTTCATCGAGCGCTTCGACGACGAGCAGGCGCAAGCCGCGCAGGTCCTGGACTTTCTTCGTCGCCCACACTTCCCCCACGACGCGACCGAGGAACATCAGTGGGCCCCCGCGTTCGTGCGACCGCCGAGGCCTTCGAGCGCGCGGCGCACGGCCTTGACCGCTTCGTCGATTTCCGCGTCGGTTCCGGCGAGTCGCAAGCGTCCGACCGCGCCCTCCGCGCCGAGTCCGACGATGCGGATCGGCGAGGCTTTCTCGGCTTCGTTCGCAGCGAGCGTCACGTAGACGGCCGGGTTCACCTCGAGCGTGTAGAGCGTGTCGTCGCCGAGCACGAGCATCCCCGCCCGCGTCCGATTGATCATCATCGCGTGGTGATCGCTGATCTTGCGGATGATCTCGCTCGTCAGGAGATTCGGTTTCAGCGCGTCCGCGAACGTCACGCCCGCCGCCTTCAGGATCATCTCGCCCGCTTGGCGCACTTGTCCCTGGTCGGGGCCGTGCACTTCGAGCGTGCCGTAGCTGCGCTCGGTGACCAACGCACCCGGCTTCACGTCGCAGTTCTTCAGCGCGACGTCCATCAGCCGGTTGATGACGATGCCGGGCTGGACCTCGAGCCAGAACGCAGCTTCGCCCGTGACGGGGAAGAACCCGTTCGAGTTCGTGGCCACGGTCGCGGCGAATTGCGGCTGCATCTGATCGATGAAGACCGCGCCGCGGAGCTCGATTCCTGAATGCGACATAGCTCCTCGCGCGTCAGCGCGAAGACCACCCGTACTTCTGTTCCGGCCACATCACGGTCCTGTCTCGTGCACTTGGTTTGCCTCTCGAGGCCCTACTTCGCTTCCGGCGTCGGCGGCAGGAAGAGGTCGAGGTCGCCAGCCGGACGCGGGATCACGTGCTGGCCGACGAGTTCGCCGACGCGCTTCGCGGCCGCGGCACCAGCTTCGACGGCGGCTTTCACCGCGCCGACTTCGCCGCGCACGAGCACGGTCATCAGCGCACCGCCGCTGCGTTCCTTGCCGATCAACGTGACCTTCGCGGCCTTGCACATGGCGTCCGCGGCTTCGACGGCGCCGATGAGACCCTTCGTCTCGATCATGCCTAGGGCGATCATGCTGTCCATTGTTTCGAACCTCTTCGTGGGGTGTGTCGGGGGTGATCAGGAGCGAACGGATTGCACGGCTTGGATCGAGTACGCGTCGATCACGCCTTGCACGAACCCGTCGTGACTTCGTGGTGCGCGCAGCCCTTGCACGGGCCGAGCGGGCAGCCGTTGCCGGCGTGCGCGAGGAGGGATTGGATCTCGGTCGTCGAGAGGCCGGAGCCCTGATGAACGTGACCCTGTTGAACGTTGGAGCGCGGTGCGCTCGGTGGCGCAACGGGACGCGGAGCCGGAGCGAGCGTCGCGCTCGTGCCTGACCCTTGCGACGTGACGAACGTCGGCGGCGCGCTCTTCGTGCCCGCGCCGACCTTCGAGGCCCACGGTGTCGCCGTCGTAGCGGCGGGAGCCGCGGCCGGAGCCGCACTCGCCGAAATGCTGGGATTCCCGCGCCAATTGCTCGACGCATCCGGAGTGAAGGCGCTCGACGAAGCGCGCGGAGCTGCGCCGCTCTGCGCCGGATCGCCCGCCAGCCCTGAGCCGCGCGGCATCCCGTCCTTGGTCATCTGCGCCACACGCTCGTGATCGCGCCGCTCGATGTCGGCCCAATCGCGACGCGGGAACGCGACGCGCTTCACGTTGAGCAAGTGCCGCGCGCTGATGTTGTCGCTCGTGATGTTGCCGGCTTGCGGTCCACAGCCGAGTGAGAACGACGCGACGAGGTTCGTCGAGTATCCGACAGCACCCTGCGAGCACGGACCGTTCACGACGATGCGATTCGCGGGCTTTTCCAGGAAGAACGCGTCGAGTACGCGCTCGTCCTTGGCGTGCATTCCGAGCGTGTGACCGAGTCCATCGGACTCGAGCATCGCCATCGAGACCTTGCAGCCCTCTTCCCACCCGTTCACGAGGTGGAGCGACAGCACCGGCGCCAGGATCTCGATCGAGAGCGGCCAGTCCCGGCCCACGCCACCTTGCCACGCGAGCAGGATCGTCGTGTGCTTCGGGACGGCAAAACCCGCCATTTCAGCGATCCGCCACGGATCGATGCCGACCACGTCTGCGTTCATGTGACCGCGCACGTTGCACAGCTTCGCCAGCTTCTTGGTCTCGTCCTCGTCGCACACGTGCGCGCCGCGCTTCACGAGTTCCGCGACGAGCTGCTTCGCGATCGGCGCGTCGAGCACGAGCCCTTGCTCGGAGCAACACAGCGTCGCGTTGTCGAAGCTCTGGCTCGACGTGATCGACGACGCGGCCCACGGGATGTCCGCCGAACGATCGATGTAGCAAGGCACGTTGCCCGGACCGACGCCGTACGCGGGACGTCCCGAGCTGTACGCCGCCATCACAAGACCCGTCCCGCCCGTCGCGAGGATCAGCGCGACGTCCTTGTGCTTCATCAGGGCGCCCGTCGATTCGATCGTCGGGTTCGGCAGCACGCACACGAGGTCCGGCGGTCCGCCAGCGCGCTCGATCGCGCGGCGCAACACTTCGACGGTCTCGCCGATACAGCGCTTCGCGCGCGGATGCGGGCTGATCACGATCGCGTTGCGGCCTTTGACCGCGATGATCGCCTTGAAGAGCGTCGTCGACGTGGGATTCGTCGTCGGGACGATGCCCGCAATGACTCCCGACGCAGTTCCGACCTCGACGATGCCCGTCTTCTCGTCGCGCGAGAGGATCCCGACCGTCTTCTCGAGTCGGATCGAGGCCCACGTGCCCTCGGATCCGAACAGGTTCTTCAGGACCTTGTAGTGGATCTTGCCGATCCCGGTCTCCTCGACCGCGAGACGCGCGAGATCGTGCGCGGCCGCCGCTCCGGCCTTCGCCATCGCGGCGCACAACGCGTCCGTCTTCTCTTGGTCGAAGGAGTGGATGGCCTCGCACGCCTTCTTGGCGCGCGCGACTTGGTCGCGCACGTCCTGCAACGCACGGAGGTCGGGATCGAGTGTCTGCACGGCGATGGGGAGCGCGACGCGGAAAGCGACGCGCGGCCGTCAGCTCAGTCCGCGCTCGACTTGCCGCCGGCCGGCTTCACGCCCGCGAGCTTCGGCACCGGCGCCATCTTCGGCAGGATCTTCCACACTTGATCGTGCGGACGCGGGATCACGTGGACCCCGACGAGTTCACCGACGCGGCGCGCGGCCGCGGCTCCGGCGTCCGTCGCGGCCTTGACCGCGCCGACTTCGCCGACGACGAACATCGTCCAGTAGCCCGCGGTGATGTTTTCGCGGCCGTACAGCTCGACCATCGCGGCCTTGACCATCGCGTCGGCGGCTTCGATGTGACCCACGAGACCCTTGGTCTCGACCATTCCCAGAGCAGTCGGCTTCATGAGACGAGGGAGCGTTGCGGCGAAGGGCCGAGGACCCGCGGTGCGAGAGCACCAGCGCCGTCCACGACGAGTCGCGGAGTCTAGCGGCTCCTCGCGCGGAAACCACGGCTCGACAGCGCGAGCGGACGATCACGGAACGTTGGACTGCGGGAGAGGCTCCGTTGGGCGGCGTTCCGCGGTCGTGCCCGAACTCGCGCGTTGTGGCGATGCCCGGCTCACTCCTATGCTCGCCGGCCCGTGACCCGCCGATTCCTCACGCGACTCCTACGCATCAGGCTGTGGGTGTCCGAGCGTTTCCGGCCCGGCGAAACGGAGGTCACGTTCTTCTGGGCGGCCGTGATCGGCGCCCTCGGTGGCCTCGCGTCCCCGGCCTTCCGCGCGGCGATCCACGGGGTCAAGTACGCCTTCACGGGCAGCACCGCGAGCTTGGCCGAAACCGCGGCCGGGCTCGAACCGTGGCAGCGCGTCATGGTGCCCACCGCCGGCGGATTGATCGCCGGCATCATCCTGCACTTCGGCGTGCGCTTCGCGCGTGGCAAGAAGAGCGCGGACTACATGGAGGCCGTCACTCTCGGCGACGGCGTGATCCGTTCGCGACCGACGCTGGTGCGCATTGCGTCGTCGATCTTCTCGATCGGATCGGGCGGCTCGATCGGCCGCGAAGGTCCGCAAGTCCAACTCACGGCACTGATCGCGAGCGCAGTCGGCCGCTGGACGAAGATGCCCCGACCCCGCTTGCGCCTCATGGTCGCGTGCGGCGCCGCGGCCGGGATCGCGTCGGCCTACAACGCGCCCATCGGTGGAGCGCTCTTCGTCGCCGAGGTCGTGCTCGGCTCGATCGCGATGACGACGTTCGGGCCGATCGTGCTCGCGTCCGTGATGGCGACCGTCGTCGCGCGCATTTTCCTCGGCGGCGAGCCGCTGTTCCAAGTGCCGCCCTTCCGACTCGTGACGTACTGGGAGCTCGCGCCCTACCTCGCGCTGGGCCTGTTCGCCGGTGCGTTCGCGCCGTGGTTCCTGCGACTGCTCGCGCATTCGAGCGCCTTCTTCGCGT
>JAYTBY010000740.1:0-2747 GCA_043736755.1 Planctomycetota bacterium
GCTGCGTACTTCCTCCTGCGCGGGGACTGAGGAACTGTGAGGCACTCGATCCTACGCGTTCGACGAAGCTCGTTGCGCCGCGTCGCGACACGCGAGCTCGTGAGTGATTCAAGGGCTCGGGGAGGGCCCAAGCGTTGAGCGATTGGACACCGGACATCGCGAAGCTCACCGCGCTCGACGACGCGGAGTGGATGGCCACGGAACGCGCGTTCTGCGGGCGACTGCTGGCCTACGTCGCGCGACGCATTCCGGATCGCGATGCGCGCGAAGACGTGGTGCAGGAGGTTTTTCTCGGAGCCGTGCGCGGCATCCGTCTCTACGACCCCATCTACACGTTCGAGCAGTTCCTGTTCGGCATCTGCCGCAATCGGGTGATCGATCACCATCGGCGCCAGAAACCAGCGGCGTTCGGTGGCGGCGTTGACGACGACGATGGGCGACCGTCGCTCGAGGACCTTGCAATCGACGACGAAACGCCCAGCCGTATCGCGCGTCGTCGCGATCTCGAACGCGAAGGTGCGCGCGTCCTGTCGGGCATCGTGAAGCAGTGGGTGCAGGAGACATGGGCTCAGGGGGAGTTCCAAAGACTGGTCGTCATCGAGGCGCTCATGGCGCTCGAATGGCGCAACCGCGACGTCTGGACGCACTTCGGCTTGCGGGACGAATCCGCGGTTGCGGGCATCAAGTTTCGCGCGCTCAAACGAATGCGCGAGATCGCGCTCGAGCGTGGATCGGAGCGCGAACTCATGGCGCAAGTCGGCGCTGCGGTCGGGCAGGACGAGGGCTTCGATCTCGACATCAAGTCGGCCTGGGTCGACTCGCGTGCGAGTTGCCCGGCGCGTCACTGGCTTGCGCGGCGGTTGACCGGAACGCTGACCGAGGGGCCGGCCTCGTTCGTGCGCTTCCACCTCGAGGACGCCAAGTGTCCGTGGTGCCTCGCGAACCTGGACGACCTCGAACGGCTCGAAGGCGAAGCCGGTCTGGCGCCGCTCCTCGAGCGCGTCGGCCAATCGACGCGCGAGTTCCTGCGCTCGCGGACCCTCGGGTAGCGCGCGCCGAGCGGCTGTCAGGCGCTCGATCGGTCAGCATGTCGGGTCCGGGCTGCGCCGCTCCTCGTCGCGCTAGCCCGTGGGATGTGCGCCGGCCCCGCGAGCTCGAACCGGATTCGTACGGCTCGCGCGGCGGCGGATCTCTATTCTCATGCCCATGCTGCCGCCGATCGTTCTCCTCGTCGCGTCCGCGCTGTTCCCGTCCATCCAACCTGTCGATGCGTTGGCCGCGGATCCGACGCGATCGAAGATGCTCACGGCGCTCGAAACGGTGAGCGCGGACGAGATCAAGACGGACGTCGCATTCATCGCCAGTGACGAGATGGCGGGGCGTGACACACCCAGTGAAGGACTGCGCACGGCCGCGCGCTTCATCCGCTCGCGCCTCGAACGGCTGGGCTGGAAGCCGGGTGCGAAGGACGGCTACTTCTACGAGTACCCACTCGATCAACGCATCCCCGATGAGACGAAGTCGAAGGTCTCTTGGAGCACGGGGGGCGCGAGCGGGGAACTGCAGTTCGGCGTCGACTACTTCTTCGCGAGCACGCGCGAAGTCGCCGATCTCTCCACCTCGGCCTCTGTCGTTTTCGCGGGCGATGGTTCCAAGGACGATCTCGGATCCTCGCGCTGCGAGGGCAAGTGGGCGCTCGTGTTCGATGCGGGCACGGATGTCGGCACCGTGAGCCGCAATGCAAGGCGAGCGAAGGCGAAGGGGCTGATCGTCGCGCCGGGACCGAACTACCAGGGCGAGGACTACAGCGCGCGCTTCGCGACGGCGCTCGAGCGTCAGCGTCACGGATCGGCATCGTGGCCGTCGAAGCCCGGCGCGAAGAACGCCGAGGACGAAGACCGTCCGCGCGAGGTGTTTCCGACGATCCTGGTCACACGCAAGCACGTGGAGGCGATGCTCGACGCCGCCAAGAAACCCGCGACTCCGGCGAAGGGCGCGGACCTTGGGATCACGGTCGCGGACACGCGCGCGCTCGCGGGTGATGGCGGCCAGATCCAGGTCGAGAACGTGATGGGCTTCTGGCCCGGCACTCACCCCGAGCGCTCGAAGGAGTGCATCATCCTCAGCGCGCACTACGACCACATCGGCGTGATCAACGGCGAAGTGCACAACGGCGCGGACGACAACGGGTCGGGCACGTGCTTGATGCTCGCCGTCGCGGAAGCGTTGGCGCAACACGGCCCGCTCGAGCGCTCCGTGATGATCATCTGGGTGTCCGGCGAGGAGAAGGGCCTGTGGGGCTCGAAGGCCTTCGCCGAGAACCCGTGGTTTCCCGAGGGTGTGAAGCCCGTCGGCAACCTGAACATCGACATGGTCGGCCGCAACGCGCCCGACAAGCTGCTCGTGACGCCGACGAAGGAGCGCTCGAAGGACCACAACGAGCTGGTGAAGATCGCCGAGAAGCTGGCCCCGCTCGAAGGCTTCCCCAAGCTCGGCAGCGCCGACTCCTACTACGAGCGCAGCGACCACTACATGTTCGCCAAGCTCGGCATCCCCGTGATGTTCCTCTTCTCCGACGTGCACGACGACTACCACAAGGCCGGCGACGACCCCGAAAAGCTCGACTACGACAAGATCCACCGCGTGGCCCGCCTCGTGCTGCGGATGCTGGACGCGACCGAGAAGGAACGGTCGCTGCGTTGAGTAGCGCAAACTGGTGCCTGGCTAACCTTTGCGCGACTCGCGCC
>JAYTBY010000741.1:0-2747 GCA_043736755.1 Planctomycetota bacterium
CAACGAATCGCGCCGCGCCGCGCCGCGTTCGCGACATTTCGCGAGCCTGCAGTGGCTACGTCGCACGCGGATAGAGCCAACGCCAAAGCAAGCGCGTCAAACGCGGCATCACGACCCAGGTCATGGTCGGTACGAGCACGACCGTCGTCGCGAGCGCTCGCACGGCGATCGAGGCGCCCGCGAGCGCAGGCTCGAGCAAATAACCGAGCGCGACGACGAGGGGGAAGATCGCCAGCCAAGTGACGAGGGCCATCTTGACGGGAGGAGGTGGAGTCGGGGGCAGCACCTCGTCGGGCAGCGTGAACCAGCCTTCCAGTCCTGTCTGCGCCCACAGCGCAGCGTCCCCAACGGTGAGCGGGCGCGCGCGCTCGTACCAGTCGGCGCGAGCGCTCGAAACCTCCCACCTCGTGAAGGCGTCGATGTCGGCCCAACGCACGACGAGCACGTACTTGCGCTCGCTCGGCCGAGCCGGTCGCAGCACGGTCGCGCCCTGATAACCGGGCAACGTCGCGGCTTCGTTCAGGATGCCGTTGATCCACTCCTCGAACTCGCGCTCGCGCCCGGCGCTGACCTCGCGCGAGACGACGGTGGTGAACGGCCCCTCTCGCGAGAGTTCGGCATCGCGCACCGTGGCCTCCCGTGTCGTCAGAACGCGACGGAGGCGCGCAGGCCTCCGTGGGCACGCTCGCGTTCGCCCAAGCGATTGCGGTCGTCGAAGGGCAGGTTGAGGGCGAGGTAGGCCTCGAGGGTAAGCGCCTCCGTGAGAGCGCGGGAGAGCGTTGCGCTCGCGGACACGTGGTCTCCCCCGCTCACGCCGTAATAGTCGCGAGCGAAGGAGACGCCGGCCGACGTTCGCAAGCGGAGCTGCTGCGTCAACTTGAGAGTGTGCGCGAGCGCAGTCTCGAAGTAGTGGCCTTCGATCGTGAGGTCGTAGAAGTATCCCGCGCTCAGATCGAGTGAATCGAAGGAGCGCACGACGACGATGCCAACCTCCTCCGCGTTCGTCCCCCGCTCCGTGAAGTGGAACCACGTGGCCGCGAGCGAGATCGAGAACGCCCCGAAGTTTCCGGTCGCGAGCGCGTAGAGATCGAGCTCGTCGGCGTCGCGGTGACCTTGGGTGGGATTCATGAACAGGGCGCCGATGCGGAAGGAAAAATCCTCGAACGGGGCGTACGCGAGATCGACGCTCGCCCAAGGCGCGTGGTCGCCGACCGCGACGCCGCGAAACAGGTAGGTCGTCTCGTAGCCGAGCGTGAGCAGGGCGCTAAACGGCTCCGAGTCGGCCCCGCCTTCGGATGCGGGCGGCGTCTCCGCGTGCACGGGCTCCGCGTGCGCCACCAGCGACGCGACCAAGAGCGTAAGGGGGATCAGCAAGGCGAACGCGGCCATGGCGAGGCGCTCCCACAAGCACCGAAACGGCGCGCTCGAGCGAAGTGCGAACTGTCCTCGCGCCGCGATCCTCCCGCCACCGGCCGCAACCCGTTTCGCGAGATTTCGACAGACGCAGGCGTCCGGCTTCGAGTCGCGCGGCTGTTGTTGCCAAATATCGCGATTCCGTCGGTGCGGAATTGACGACTCCCAGCGCGCTGTGTGAAACCGTCCGCAGCATTTCGCAGGAGGCAGCGGCCGTGAGCGCACGCGCGTTCCGCATCGGGCAGATCGTCCCCAGCTCGAACACGACGATGGAGACGGAGGTCCCGGCGCTGCTGCGCGCTCGCGAAGCGATCGCGCCCGAGCGCTTCACCTTCCACTCGAGTCGCATGCGGATGAAGCGCGTCACGAAGGAGGAGCTCGCGGAAATGGACGCCGACTCGGATCGCTGCGCGCTCGAGCTGTCAGACGCCCGCGTCGACGTGCTCGGCTATGCCTGCCTCGTCGCGATCATGAGCATGGGGCGCGGCTATCACCGCGTGTCCGAAGCGCGCCTCCATGCGCGCACCAGGGAGAACGGCGCAGAGGCGCCGGTCGTGACCAGCGCGGGCGCGCTCGTGCACGGCCTCGGGAAGCTCGGAGCGCGCAAGATCTCGGTGATCGCGCCCTACATGAAGCCTTTGACGGAGCTCGTGGTCGACTACCTGCAGCACGAAGGCTTCGAGGTGCACGACTGCATCTCGCTCGAGATCCCTGACAACCTCGCGGTCGGCGCGCGCGATCCGCTCGCGCTCGTGGAGATCTCCCGCCGACTCGACACGAAAGGCGTGGATGCCGTCGTGCTCTCGGCGTGTGTACAGATGCCGTCGCTCGGATCGATTCAGCCGGTGGAGGAGCGGCTCGGCCTGCCGGTCGTTTCCGCTGCGGTGTGCACCGTCCACCAGATGCTCGAGCGCCTCGGCCTCGCCGCCGTAGCGCCGAACGCCGGCGCGCTGTTGTCAGGTCGCGCCTGAGCGCGCGCGGAGGATCCATGAAGTTCGGTTTGACGTTCGTGCCCTACAAGACTTCTAACAAATCGATGGAGGAGGTGTTCCGCGCGAACGTGGAGCAGGTGCTGCTCGCCGAGCAGTGCGGCTTCGATTCTGCGTTCATGAGCGAGCACCACTTCCTCGACAACGAGATGCTGCCGTCGCCCTTCATCGCGCTCGCGTTCCTCGCGGCGGCGACATCGAAGATCCGGCTCGGCACGGGCGTGTTGTTGATGCCGCTCCACAATCCGCTGCGCGTCGCGGAGGACGCCGCGGTGCTCGATCGGATCTCAGGGGGGCGCCTGATCCTCGGCATCGGGCAGGGCTATCGCCCGGAAGAGTTCAAGG
>JAYTBY010000742.1:0-2747 GCA_043736755.1 Planctomycetota bacterium
GGCGTGCGTGCTGGGTGTCCCGACCCTACCGCCCCGCAAGGGGCAGGAGCGTCCGCATGGGACTCATCGTCCGCATGTGGCTTCTCGGGTATCCGGTCGGTCTGGCCAGGTACCCGGTACCGACGTTCCGGTCAGGGTTTTCGCCCTGACCGGCTCGCAGGCACGTAGCCATTAGGCCGCGTGTCTCCGGGGGTGTCAACGGAGGGGTGCTGGCCTTCGCGGTCAGCACCCCCCTGAGGGCGAGCAGTGGGGGCGCGGGATCGGTCTCCCGGGGGCCTCTACAACCATCCGTGCGGGGTTCGAATCCCCGGCGCTCCACTACAAGCCTTTGCTTTTCAGAGATCGAAGCAGGACTTCCCGAGCCCAATCCGAGGCTTTCACTCCGGCCCGGCTGGCGGCTTCCTCGATGCGGGCCTTGTCGGCTACGCGAAGCCGGATCGGGAGGGTTTCGTCCATGCGCTCGGCCGCAGGCTTCGCGGGCCGACCCCGCTTCGGCTTGGGCTTCATGCCGCGAGCCTACATTCCGTCGCACAATAAAAGCAAGCGGGTCCTTGCGTTGCTTACTTAGTGTGTCACAATAAAGACCATGAACTGCCTCCCGCACGAGAAGCAAGTCGCCGTCATCTCCGCGCTCACGGAAGGGCTCGGCGTCCGCGCCACGGAACGCCTGACCGGCGTCCACCGGGACTCGTGCCTCCGTCTCCTCGTGCGCGTTGGCGACGCCTGCGCATCGATGCAGGACCAGGCGATGCAGAAGCTCACCTGCGCGCGGATCCAGCTCGACGAGCAGTGGACGTTCGTCGAGCGCAAGCAACGCCACCTGCAAGCCGGGCAAAGCTCCGCGCGCTGCGGTGACTTCTGGCTGTGGTCCTGCATCGACGAAGAGTCGCGCGCGATCCCGGCGTACCACCTGGGCAAGCGCAAGCGCGCGGACGCGGAGGCGTTCGTCCTCGATGTCGCCAAGCGGATCGAGAACCGCGTCACGATCAGCGCCGACGGTTTCCCGCTGTACGTCGAAGCGATTCACACCTACTTCGGTGGACGCTGCGACTTCGGGCAGATCGTAAAGTCATTCGAGGCGGAGCAGATCGGGCCGGGTAGGTACAGCCCGCCGCGCGTCACGAGCGTCGAGCGCAAGGCCGTCATCGGAAGCCCGAACGTCGATGCGATCAGCACGAGCTACATCGAGCGCCTGCACCTTCTCAACCGGATGCGGATTCGCCGCATGACGCGACTGTGCGACGGATTCAGCCGCAAGCTCGAAAACCTGCGCGCTGCGGTCTCTGTTCACTACGCGGTGTACAACTTCGTGAAGCCGCACAAGTCCCTGCTCGGTAGCACGCCCGCGCAGGCTCTCGGGGTCGCGTCGCGCGAGTGGACGATGAGCGAACTCGTCGAGCTGGCCCAGTGGTAAGCCGCGACTCACTTCAGATCAGGACACCGCCCCTCGCTGGCTATGGCTTAGTACGGTAAGCTCCGGCTTGCATGGCCCTCGAACTCAAGGAACTGCGCGCCCGACTCGGTTTGAGCCAAGGCGAACTGGCTGAGCTGCTCGGCGTTCACGCGATGACGGTCAGCAAGTGGGAGCGCGGCAAGCTTCAGCCCGCCGCACACCAGAAGCGACTCCTGAAGTCGTTCACGGCGGCGGCCGAGCGCGGGATCCGCGCCCCGGCGCGCGGGCAGAGGCCGGATTCCGTGCGTTTCCTCGCGGAACTCCTGGCACATGCGGAGAAGCGCCCGGAGATCGACCTCGGTGCCCTGAGTGCCACGAACAGCTTCGCCGGTCGCGTCGTCGAGCTCGTGCGCGGCGACGTCGTGTCGAAGGTCGTCGTCGAGGTCGGGCCGGGCGTGCGCATGGGATCCGTGATCACGACGGATTCGGTAGATCGGTTGGGCCTAGCGATCGGCGTGCGGGCGACCGCGATCGTGAAGGCGACGGATGTGCTGCTCGCCAGTGGAGGTTCCTGAAGCATGCTGCGCCTCCTCGCGTTGCTCTCGGCTCTTCTCTTGTCTACGGCGTGCTCCGAGTCCGCGCCGACGAGCGCTGCACCGGAGGACGCCGCTCCGCGCGAACTGACCGTCTTTGCGGCGACGAGCTTGCGCGACGCCCTACAAGAGGTCGCGCCGGCCTTCGAAGCAGTGCATGGCGCGAAAGTCGTCTTCGCCTTCGGCTCCTCGGGCGACCTCTCGAAGCAGATCGTCGCCGCCGATCGCGCGGATGTGTTCCTCTCGGCCGACGAGGGTGAGATGGACCGCGTCGCGACCGCTGCGCGGATCGATGCCGCGACGCGTCGTGATCTGTTCGCGAATCGCCTAGTCTTGATCGAACCAACCGAAGGCGCGTCGGGCGCCTTCGCACCGGAGTTCGCCGCGGCACAACTCGGCGACGCCCGCATCACACGCTGGTCGCTCGCGAACGCCGAGACCGTCCCCGCCGGCCGCTATGCGAAATCGTGGCTCATGTCGATCGGTTCCTACGAGGCGATCCAGGACCGCGTCGTGCCCGCCGTCGACGTCCGCGCAGCGTTGGCGGCAGTCGAATCCGGGGCGTGCGCAGCGGGCATCGTCTACGCGACCGACGCCGCGCACTCGAAGCGCGTGCGTGTCGTGCACTCCGTGCCGGAGGCCGAGGGTCCAGCGATTCGCTATCCGGGTGCGGTCGTGACGAATGGAGCCGCGCACGACCTCGGCGTGGAGTTCCTGCAGCACCTCGCGACGAGCGAAGTCGCCGCAGTCTTCGAACGTCA
>JAYTBY010000743.1:0-2742 GCA_043736755.1 Planctomycetota bacterium
GCGCGCTCACGGCACGCATCGCGGCGTCGCGCGCGTAAGCGCGCCTCGGGCCCGGTGCACGCGAGCATCAACGCTCGCTCGAACCGCTCGAGCGCCGCGTCGTGCTCGCCGAGTTGCCAGTGCAGGTGCGCCGCGACCGCCGCAACCAGCCCATATCGCCCGAGCTCGGGCGCGCCATCGAGCGCGGCCAACTCGACGAGACCCGCGCGCGGCCCGGCGACCTTCGCCAGCGCCACCGCGCGGTTGAGGCGCACGACGGGCGTGTCGGCGATCGCGACGAGCTGGTCGTACGCCGCGAGGATCGCGCGCCAATCCGTCGACGCGTAGTCGATCGCGACGGCGTGCAGCGACGCGATGCGCGCCTCGACGTGCCACGGCGTCAGCCGTTCGCCGCCGATCGATCGCCGGAACTGCTCGAAACCGTGCGCGATCCAACGCCGGTCCCAGCGCGAGCGGTCTTGCTCCGCGAGCGTCAGCACGTCCCCCAGCGCGTCGACGCGCGCCGGGAGCCGCGCGCCCGAGAGCAGCATCAGCGCGAGCAACGCGTGCACCTCGGGCCGCGCCGTGTGCTCGTCCTCCGCGAGCAGCGCCGCGAGCCGCACCGCTTCTTCGACGAGATCCGCACGCACGAGGTCCTCGCCGCGGTGCGCGCGATAGCCCTCGTTGAACATCAGGTACAGCGCGTCGAGCACCGGCGGCAAGCGGTCGGCGAGCTCGCGCGGCGGCGGCACCTCGAATCGCGCGCCGAGACCTTGCAGCCGCGCCTTGCCGCGCGTCAGCCGCTGTGCGATCGCAGCCTCCTTCGTGAGCAGCGCGGCGGCGATCTCGGTCACGCCGAAACCGCACACGGTCTTCAGGACCAGCGGCACGCGCGTGTCGGGCGGCAGCGCGGGGTGGCAGCACGTGAACATCATCCGCAGCGTGTCGTCGGTCGGACCGTCGCCGGGCTCGGCACGCGGCGCGTCCGGTTGCGCGGCGCGCTCGGTCGCGCTCGAGCCCGCGTCGAGGTGATCCGCGCCGACGAGCTCAGCACGACGGCGCAACGTGTCGAGCGCGAGGTTCTGTGCGACACGGAACACCCACGCGTCCGGGCGCTCAGGGATGCCCTCCGCCGGCCACGCGCGCAACGCGCGCAGGAACGCCTCCGCAACGACGTCTTCCGCCAGATCGATGCGCGCCGACCCGAGTCGCCGCACGAGCCCCGCGACCAGCCGACCGTAACGGTGCCGGAAGAGGTCCTCGACGAGTTCGTGCGGCGCGCGGACGTCCAAGCTCAACTCTCGGGCTGGCCCATGAAATCGATCTCGCGCACCTCGATCGAGCCGAAGCGGAAGTTCGGGTGGCCCTGGCAGAGCTTCACCGCGTGGTCGTAGCTGTCGGCCTTGATGAGGTAGACGCCGCCGACGACCTCCTTGCTCTCGACGTACGGCCCGTCCTTGACGGTGACCTTCGCGCCTTGCGGGTGCATCACCCGGCCGCCCTCGTCGGTGAGCTTGTGGCCGAACTCGAGCCGGCCTTCCTGGGCGAGCTTGCCGGCCCAGTTCGCGTACTCGGTCAGGATCTGCTCGAAGTCGCCGGGGGTGAACTTGCTGTAGTCCGCGGTCGCATCGCCGCGCAGGATCAGGAGGTACTTGGCCATCGGGGTTCCATTCTCGGGTCGCGAGGGGTCGGGGCGAGCACGTTGCGCGCCGTTCGAGGAGGAGACGGGGAGGTCCCGCGAATCACGACATGGATCCGGGATTCTCTCTCGGTCGCCGGCTGAGCCCAAGTAGGCCCGTGCCACGCGTGCGGCAGTAGGATCACCGACCTCATGTTCGGACGGCGCCGAAAATCCGAGGAGCCCCCCCCGTCTCTCGCCCGCGGACCGGAACCCGTCGTCATCACCGGCATCGGGCCCGTGAGCGCGATCGGTTCTGGCCGCGACGCGTTCTGGGAAGCGCTCGTCGCGGGACGGCCGGGGTTCGGGCCGATCACGCTGTGCGATCCCGGCGACTCGCCCTCGCGCATCGCGGCCGAGGTCAAGGACTTCGACCTCGAGCGCTACGTGCAAGGCGGACGCGCGATGGCGCGCCAGCTGCCGCGGCCCGTGCAACTCGCCCTGGCGTCGTCCGTGCTCGCATTGCACGACGCGGAGCTCGACCTCGACGCCTGCGACGCCGATCGATTCGGCATCCATGTCGGCACGTCCGTGGCGAATCTCGAGTTCACGTTCGAGCTGCAGCGGCGCCGCGTCGCCGGCACGCCCCTGCCAGCGCACTCGGCCTTCTACGCCTTCAATCACTCGACCGCGTGCGTCCTCTCGTCGTTCTTCAACATCCGCGGGCCGGTGCACACGACGACGTCGGGCTGCAACTCGGGGCTGGACGCGCTGGGCCAGTCGCTGCGCATGATCCAGTCGGGCGCCGTCGACGCGATGCTCGTCGTCGGCACCGACTGCGAGGTCGTCCCCGAGATCATGGCCGTGCTCAACGCGTCGGGCTCGTTGTCGAAGCGCTGGAACGACGAGCCGCAGCGCGCCTCGCGACCGTTCGATCGCGGCCGGGACGGCAACGTGATCGGCGAGGGCGCGGGCGCTCTCGTCTTGGAATCCTTGTCGCACGCGCTGCGGCGCAAGGCGCGGATCTATGCGCGACTCGCCGGCTATCAGCAGTGTTCCGCCGGCCAGAACCGCCAGTACAGCCACGATCAGCCCGAGCTCGACTTGCGTCCGTGTGTGCGCGCGCTGAACGGCGCGATGCGCGA
>JAYTBY010000744.1:0-2741 GCA_043736755.1 Planctomycetota bacterium
GCTACCGCGCGCTCGCTACCGCGCGCTCGCTACCGCGCGCTCGCTACCGCGCGCTCGCTACCGCGCGCTCGCTACCGCGCGCTCGCTACCGCGCAGCCCGCCACCGCGACGTGCGCCACCGCGACGTGCGCCACCGCGGCCCAGCCGGCGATCGCGGTCCCGCCAGCCATCGCGCCGGAGCGTGTCACCCCGTAGCCGACCGCCGCGCAACGCGAGCGTGTCGCCGTGAGCGAGGTGCATGAACGCCGAGCGCAGCGCGGCCTCGAGGACCGATGCCTCGATGCGTCCCGTGCGACATTCCCACGCTCGATGCCGCAAGCGTCGCCGCAATCGCTGCAGGTTCTGCGGGCGGATGCGCATCGTTCCGGGATACAGCCTCCAACCCAGGAACGGCAGGCCTTCGCGCGCGGGCGCGAGGATCGTCGCCCGTGACTTCAGCGCGAGCCGGAGTTCGTCGCGCACGAACGCCTCGATTGCGCCGTGCGCGCGCTGCAACGCGAGCTTGTCGTCGGCGAAGAGCGCGAAGTCGTCCATGTAGCGCACATACCCGCTCACGCCGAGTTCGCGCAGTACGAACCGTACGACCAAACCGCATCACCCGGCCGACTCAGCCCTCCGATCTGGAGCCTTCTCGTCGAGCGGTCGACCCGCGATCCAGTCGAACGCATCGAGCCGATTCCACGGCAACATCAGGCCTCGACTCGTGACGATCGTTTCGTCGTCGCTGTACACGACGACCTTGCGCAGGCGTTTGTGCCCGAGAATGCTCCCTTCGATCGCGCGCTGGTAGCGATCCAAGGACGCAAACGCCTCGAGGTTCGGAGTCCGCGCCGACTTCACCTCCACAGCCACGAGCTCATCCGCGTCTTCGATCACGATGTCGACCTCCAGACCACCGCGATCACGGTAGAAGAAGACTCCGTCGCGTCGGCCGTGATGAATGCGCTGCTTGACGATCTCGCCCACGACCCAGCTCTCGAAGATCGAACCGCGCAAGGGATGCGGTTCGAGCTGAGCTTCCTCGCGGACGCGGAGCAGGTGACACGCGAGCCCGGAGTCGTAGAAGTGGAGCTTCGGCGCGCGCGTGACGCGCTCGTTGACGTTGGGAAGCTGCGGACGAAGCAGGAAGATGGTGAAGCGCGTCTCCAGCACCGAGATCCACGAACGAATCGTGCTGGGCGAAACCCCGACGTCCGACGCGAGCGAGCTGACATCGAGGACCTGCGCGGTGCGGCCCGCAGCGAGCTGGAGGAAGGCGTGGAAGGTCGAGAGATCCCCGACACGCAGAAGGTCGCGGACATCACGATCCAAGTAGATCGCGACGTAATCCGCGAGCCACTCCGACGGCAAGAGCTTCAACTCGTGGATGCGCGGGAAGCCGCCCTCGAGGAGCGTCGCGAGAGACGAGCGCAGCGCATTCGGGTAGGCGCGCAACTCGCCGAGTTCGAACGGGAGCAGATGCAGGATTGCCGTCCGCCCCGCCAGCGATTGCGACAACTTGCGCAAGAGCAGGAAATGTTGCGAGCCCGTCAGGATCCACTCGCCTGGACGCGCGCTCTGGTCGCTTCGCACTTGGAGGTACGAGAAGAGGTCCGGCGCGTGCTGGACTTCGTCGAGTACGGCGCCGTCGGGAAACGACTCCAGGAAGGCGAGGGGATCCCGGGTCGCTCGCTCCCGGACGGCTCCGTCCTCGAGGGTCGCGTACGGCTTGTCCGCAAAGACCGCGCGGCACAGGGTGGTCTTCCCGGACTGGCGCGGGCCCGTCAGCGTGACGATGGGCATCTGCGAGGCGCCGAGCCGGAGACGGGGTTCTAGAGCGCGGCGGGTGGACACGCGTTCAGAACACGCCTCCCCTGGCAGATCGGCGATTGCATCGCCGATCTGCCCATTCGGATTCAACGCCTTACCGGGTCATGGGTTGGGGTGAGCTCGCTCCCTGAAAGCGGCCGTCCGAGGCGACGGCCAGAACGGATCGGGGGACCCGCGGCGACCTCGATCACGCGGCCCAGCGCGGGGCCGATCGGTTCCCCGGAGTCGGTGCGGTGGTGCTCCGGCTCGTCCTCCGACGCGCCGCGGGGCTCGCGCAATTCCGGCTCGATCCCACCGCGCTCGTGCCGGATGGGGCCACGCGGGCCGGCCTACCGCAGCGCTCGAGCTTTCCAGGCCCGATCCCGTCGATGTGGCCGAAAGCGTTCAACGACTCCGGACGCTTGCGCACGATCGCCACAAGCTGCCTGTTCTTCCGCAGCAAGTACGCCGGCAACCCCTTCCTCGTGTGACTGCTCCGAGCGCCACTCGCGTAGGCGTACGCCCAGGCACCGTACGCCGCGGGTCAGCCCCCGAGGACGGGCGTCTTCCCACTCGCACCCCACCCCGCTATCCTCTTCGGCCCTCCTCCCGCATGGAGCCCTCCGGCCCCGTGCGTGAATCGATCCCAAGGAACCCTCGCGTGACGCGGCTCGTCATCGGACTCGGCAACCCCGGCCCCGAATACGAGTGGACGCGCCACAACATCGGCTTCCACGTGGTCGATCGCCTTGCCGGCGAGGAGGGAGTGATCTTTGAATCCGCACGCCGACTTCCCGACTACACGGGGGCCGCGCACTTCACGTTCGCACGCTCGAAGCGATTCGACGCGCTCTACGTGAAGCCGCTGACCTTCATGAACTTGTCGGGGACGGCCGTGACCGCGCTCGCGCAGCACCTTCAGCTCGCTCCGGAATCGATCCTCGTCGTCTACG
>JAYTBY010000745.1:0-5951 GCA_043736755.1 Planctomycetota bacterium
ACCGTGTCCATTCCCTCTTCGACCGTGAAGCAGGGCATCGCACAGGTGCTCAAGGAGGAAGGCTTCATCGCCGACTTCCGCGTCGAGCCGGGGCAGCCCGCCGCGAGCCTCGTCCTGAGCCTGAAATACGGCGAAACCGGCGAGTTCGTGATTCGCTCCATCCAGCGGGTCAGCAAGCCCGGCTGCCGCGTGTACTCCTCCGCCGCAGACCTGCGCCCGATCGTGCGCGGCCTCGGCATCCAGATCCTCTCGACGCCCAAGGGCATCGTGTCGGACCGCATCGCGCGCCGCGACCGCATCGGCGGCGAAGTGCTGTGCAAGGTCTACTGACCGAGAGCAAGAAGAAGGACCCCAGTCCCATGTCGCGTATCGGTCGCAAGACGATTTCCCTCCCTGCCGGAGTCACGGTCACGAAGAGTGATCGGAAGGTCTCCGTGAAAGGGCCCAAGGGCGAGCTCTTCCTGGACCTCCGCCCCGAAGTCGACATCACCGTCGACAAGGGCACGGTGGCCGTTGGCGTCCTCGAGGATTCCGCTGAGGTGCGCACGACGAGCGCCTTCCACGGCATGACTCGCGCCATGTTGAGCAACATGGTCCTTGGCGTAACCAAGGGCTTCGAGAAGAAGCTCGAGATCCAAGGCGTCGGCTGGAACGCCGCTGCTCAGGGTCAGAAGATCACGCTGAACATCGGCTACAACAAGCCGGTGACCATCATGATCCCGAAGGGGCTCACGGTTGTGACTCCCGACCCCACGAACATCATCATCACCGGCGCAGACAAGCAGGCCGTGGGCCACCTCGCCGCCTCGATCCGCATGCGGCGACCGCCCGAGCCCTACAAGGGCAAGGGTGTTCGCTACAAGGACGAGGTCGTCCGCCGCAAGTCCGGCAAGAGCTTCGGGAGCTGATCCGAGATGGACGCCATCACACTGAAGAAGACCCGCCGAGCCCGACGCGCACACCACGTGCGCAACCGGATCCGGCGTACGACGACGTTGCCGCGGCTATCCGTGTCACGCTCGCTCAAGCACATCGCCGCGCAACTCATCGACGATGCGACCGGCAAGACGCTGGCGCATGTGACGACGACGGCGAAGGAACTCACCGCGAGCCTCACTGGCAAGACGAAGACGGAACGAGCCAAGATCGTGGGGGCCGAAATCGCACGCAAAGCGCGTGATGCCGGCATCCAAGAGGTCGTGTTCGACCGCGGGTTCGCCCGTTTTCACGGCCGCGTCAAAGCGCTCGCCGATGCCGCCCGCGAGGGCGGTCTGAAGTTCTGAGAACTGCTGTGCAAACGCAACCGCAAACGACCGTGCAACCGCTACCGACCGTGCAACCGCTACCGACCGTGCAACCGCAACCCACCCTGCAACGATGAAGCCCAAGATCCGCTATCTCGACGGGATGGAAGTCGGCGAGGTCCAAGGCCTCGGCGAGGCCCTCGTCAAGGTGAACCGCTCCGCCTGCGTGGTGAAGGGTGGCCGCCGCTTCTCCTTCGCCGCCCTCCAGATCGTCGGCAACAAGTCCGGCGTGGTCGGTTACGGCTTCGGCAAAGCGCGCCAGGTCCCCAACGCGATCGAGAAGTCGGCGCGCGATGGACGCAAGCACCTTATGCGCGTGCGGCTCACGAAGAGCGGCACGATCCCGCACGAGGTCCAAGGCGAGTACTGCAGCGCCATGGTGCGCATTCTGCCGGCCTCGCCGGGCACGGGCATCATCGCTTGCCCGTCGGTGCGTGCCGTGTGCGAGATGTCCGGCATCAAGGACATCCTCTCGAAGTCGTACGGTTCCACGAACCCGGTGAACCTGGTCAAAGCCACGCTGCACGCGCTGTCGCAGCTGCGCACGCCCGAAGAAGTCGCCGCGCTGCGCGGCGTGCCGGTGGGCTGAGAGCCCAACCGCACCCACCAGCTGCCACACCGACAAGCCCTCCGCGAACCCTCCCAGCACACGAGCTCGAAAAGACCGCCATGGACCTGAAGACAGTCACCGCGAAGGGTGTCCGCTACGAGGATCGTCGCCGCATCGGCCGCGGGCCGGGTAGCGGCCTCGGCAAGACCTCCGGCCGCGGCCACAAGGGTTGGGGCCAGCGCTCGGGCACGAGTCGTCGTCCCGGCTACGAAGGTGGCCAGATGCCGATCTACCGGCGCGTGCCGAAGCGCGGATTCACGAACGCTCGCTTCCGCACGAGCTTCACCTGCATCAACGTCGACGACCTGAACGGGTTCGCCGACGGCACGACGATCGAGCTCGCCGTGGTCCTCGAGAAGGGCCTCACGAGTCGCGTCACGGACCTCTTCAAGATCCTCGGGAACGGCAAGCTCGAGCGCCGGCTGACCGTTCGCGCGCAGAAGTTCACGAAGTCCGCAATCGAGAAGATCCAAGCCGTCGGTGGCACCGTCGTCGTGCTCGACGAGCAGGGTCGCGAAGCTGCGGTCGAGCCGGGGCGCGAAGCTCCGGTGGCGCAGGCCTGATCCGGAGCCCTTCGTGCAGAACTCCTTCTTCCAACTGTTCAAGGTCCCCGAGACCCGCACCAGGATCTGGGTCACTTTGGCCCTCCTGGTCGCGTACCGGGTGGGGTTCCACATCCCGATCCCCGGGATGAACCCGGAGTTCTTGCGTCGCAATCAGGATCAGGGATCGCTGTTCGGCCTGATGAGCGCCTTCTCCGGCGGGGACATCGGCAACACGAACCTCTTCGCGCTCGGGATCATGCCCTACATCTCGGCGTCGATCATCTTCTCGATGCTGGGCAAGGTCTCGCCGCGCATCGAAGCCATCCAGAAGGAAGGCGCGGCCGGGCAGAAGAAGATCAACCAGTGGACGCGCTTGGCGGTCGTTCCGATCGCCCTCATCCAAGGGCTTTTCATCTACACGGGCGTGTTCTTGCAGAAGCCCGACCTCGTGGCCGACGGGATGCGCGGGAACACCTTCACGCTCGGACTCGTCGTCGTGCTGTCGCTCCTCGCTGGCGCGTTGCTCGTCATGTGGATCGGTGAGTTGATCACCGAGTTCGGCGTCGGCAACGGTGCCTCGCTGATCATCATGGCCGGCATCGTCGCGACGATCCCCACAGCACTGTTGAGCCTGCGCTCGATCGACACCGGCGAGTTCTGGCAGACCTTGCTCACCCTGTCGGTCATCTGGGCGGTCACGGTCCTCGTGGTCGTCTTCATCCACAAAGGTGCGCGACGCGTGCCGATCCAGTACGCGCGTCTGTCGCGCGGCAATGTCGCTTACGGCGGTCAGCGTCACTACCTGCCGCTCAAGGTCAACATGGCCGGCGTCATGCCGATCGTGTTCGCCTCGGTCGTGTTCATCATCCCGGCGCTGATCTTCGACTGGCTCGGCCTGTCGAACCTCAAGGACGTCTTCAGCTCGCCGACGGGCTTCGTCCACGTCGCCAGCTATGTCGCCCTGGTCTTCTTCTTCTGCTTCTTCTGGAACCGCCTGATGTTCCAGCCGACGGAGATCGCGGACAACCTGCGCGAGCACGGCTCGTTCATCCCGGGAATTCGCCCGGGCGCGAAAACGGCCGAGTACCTCGACAACGTGCTCACGCGCATCACACTCGCCGGTGCGGCCTTCCTGGCGCTCATCGCGATCCTGCCCGCGTTCGTGACGAGCGGCAGCAGCATCCCGATGGACATGCGCTACTTCCTGGGCGGTACCTCGGTGCTGATCACGGTGGGTGTCGCGCTCGATCTCGTCGACCGACTCAACGCGGCTCTCGTGATGCGCAACTACGAGGGCTTCATGAAGGGCGGCGGGGGCCCAGGTTGGACCCGCAGTTCGGACGCGAGGGACGCGAAGAAGTGAGTCGTCGGGTCCTCATCCTCTTGGGTCCTCCCGGTGCGGGGAAGGGCACGCAAGCGAGCCGGCTCTGCGCCGAGCTCGCGTTGCCGCATGTCTCGACCGGTGATCTCTTCCGCGAGCACCGCGCGAAGGGGACCGAACTCGGGAAGCGCGCCCAGGAGTTCATGGACAGCGGCCGACTCGTTCCGGACGACTTGGTGCTCGACATGCTGTTCGACCGCGTCGCGAAGCCCGACTGCGCGCGCGGATTCCTCCTCGACGGATTTCCGCGCACGTTGCCTCAGGCGGAAGCGCTCGAGAAGCGCCTCGGCACCGCGGTCTCGGTTCGCGTCCTCGATCTGCGGGTCACCGATCGCGCGCTCTTCGATCGCCTCACGGGTCGCACCACCTGTCGCGACTGCGGGAACATCCATCACATCCGCAACTCGCCGCCCAAGGTGACGGGTCGTTGCGATCGCTGCAGCGGCGAGCTCTACACACGCACGGACGACGAACGGTCGACCGTCGAGAAGCGCCTGGCGGTCTACCGCGACCAGACGCAGCCGCTCCAGGGCTACTACGCGAGGAAGAACCTCCTCCAGGAAATCGACGGGGAACGCAGCCCCGACGAGGTCTTTCGCTCTCTGCGCTCGGCGTCAGCCGGCATGGAGGCCGCGTAGTGGCCAAAGAAGAACCGATCACCGTCGAGGCCATCGTGACCGAGGCGTTGCCCAACGCGCGCTTTCGTGCACGCTTGGATTCCGGGCACGAGATCCTGGCTCACGTGAGCGGGAAGATGCGCATGCACTACATCCGCATCCTGGCCGGGGACAAGATCACGGTCGAGATGTCGCCGTACGATTTGACGAAGGGCCGCATCATCTGTCGCGGCGAGCGAAGGAAGAGGAACGACTCATGAAGGTGCGAAGCAGCGTTCGCCGTATGTGCATGAACTGCAAGATCATCCGCCGGCGTGGAGTCGTGCGGGTCATCTGCACGGACCCGCGTCACAAGCAGCGTCAGGGCAAGTGATGTCAGTGCAAGTGACATCAGTGCAAGTGACATCAGGGCACGTGATCAGGTTCCCCTCGATCCATCCGATCCGCGCGACCCAAAGAGTCAAAGAACAAGTACACCTCGTCATGGAAAACGGAGCTTAGAACCAGATGCCGCGTGTCATCGGTGTCGATATCCCCCCGAACAAGCGCCTCGAAATCGCGCTGCAGTACCTCTACGGCGTCGGTGAAACGACGGCGCACAAGGTCTGTGACCACCTCAAGCTGAACCGCGGGATGAAGTCCCGCGAGCTCAACGAGGAGCAAATCGCGATGCTCGCGAACTACCTGCAGAAGGAGTACCTCGTCGAGGGCACCCTGCGCCGGCAGATCGCGGCCTCCATCACCCGCCTGCGCGAGATCGCCTGCTACCGTGGCATGCGGCATCGCCGCGGCCTGCCGGTTCGCGGTCAGCGCACGCGAACGAACGCTCGCACCCGCAAGGGTCCGCGCAAGACGGTCGCCGGCAAGAAGTCCGTGAAGGGAATGAAGTAAGCCATGGCCAAGGTCGCCAAGAAGAAGGTCCGTCGGATCACGTCGCGCGGCGTTGCACACGTCAAGGCAACGTTCAACAACACGCACGTCACGATCACCACCTCGAACGGCGAAGTCGTCGCCACGGGATCGGCCGGTTGTGTCGGATTCAAAGGTACGCGCAAGAGCACGCCGTTCGCCGCTCAGCGCGCGGGCGAGCGTGCGGCCGCGAGTGCCATGCGCCTCGGCGTCAAGGAAGTCGAGGTCCGTGTTCGCGGAGCAGGTTCAGGACGCGAGTCGGCGATCCGCGCACTGTCGAACACGGGTTTGAAGGTCCTCACGATCGAGGACATCACGCCGCTCCCGCACAACGGTTGCCGCGCGCGCAAGAAGCGCCGCGTCTAATTCGGCGTCCCATTCCAACCTCTCCGACGCGCGCGCGCCCCTAGAACAGAACCAGAGAACGCAGTATGTCTCGTATCATCGATCCCAAGTGCCGACTGTGCCGTCGGGAAGGCATGAAGCTCTTCCTCAAGGGCCAGCGTTGCTTCACGGAGAAGTGCGCCGTCTCCCGTCGTGACTACCCGCCGGGCGTTCACGCGCAGAAGCGCACGAAGGTCACGG
>JAYTBY010000746.1:0-5951 GCA_043736755.1 Planctomycetota bacterium
GGCATTCCAGTCAGGAAGGCCTGAACCGTCGGCGATGCGCCCGAAGCCTGCACGCCGATCACGCGCGTGGACGGGGACGACGCCTTGATCGCCAACGCCATGCCAGCGATCAGGCCGCCACCCCCGATCGGCACGACGACGGCGTCGAGTGCTCCGGCGTCCTCCATGAGTTCGAGACCCGCGGTGCCCTGACCGATGAGGATTTCGATGTCGTCGAAGGGATGGATCAGCGTCGCGCCGCGCTCGAGCGCGAGCTGCGTGGCCACCCTCTGCGCGGCCTCGTAGTTGTCGCCCGACAGCACGACCTCGGCTCCGTAGCCCTCAGTGCGCTGCACCTTCATGATCGGCGTCGAGAGCGGCATCACGATCGTCGCGCGCGTCCCCGCGAGCTTCGCGGCCAACGCGACACCTTGTGCGTGGTTGCCGGCCGATGCGGCGACGAGACCGCGCTCGAGCTGCGCCCGCGGTAGCCCGAGCACTTTGTTCAGCGCGCCGCGGATCTTGAATGCCCCCGTGCGCTGGAGGTTCTCGAGCTTCAGCCAGACATCGAGGCCCGTCGGCTCGCTCAGGCTGTGCGAGTAGATCGTCGGCGTGCGCAGGATGTACGGCGCGAGGCGCAGAGCTGCGCGACGGAGTTCGGGCAGTGCTGCCTCGGGCGTCAAGCGTGTCGTCGTCGTCTCCAACTTCCCGCACACTCTATCCGGCTCGTGTTGCCCCCGCTCTAGGATGTGACGCCGACTCGGGTCGCTCACCGTGCGCGAATCGCGCGCTCCACTCGGCGCGAGCAGGGTTTCCTGATGGCGGCTGATCCGCGGCCGCTCGATGGCGTGGTGGCCAGGACGACGCTCACGATCCCCGGGACTTGCGGAGCATTCCGCGGCATCGATCGCTGCAGTGGCGCACTTGCGGCCAATCGCGTTGCCACTTCTTGCGCCACGTGAACGATCGACCGCAAGCCGCGCAGACCTTCGTGGGCAAGTGCTCCTTGCGGACACCCTTCAAGCGGGAACTCCAAGCGCGTCAGCCAGCGCGCTGCCCGACAGCCAAGCACCCTCGACGCGAGGTCCACCCAGCGCGTCGCCGCACACTCCGATTCCTCGATCCCGGTCGAACAGGTACGGCTCGACCAAGGCCGTTTCGGGCGTCGCGAAGCGCCATCGATGTGGGACGGTACGCAAGGTCCGCGGAAGTGGCGCGGCCGTCGCCTCGGCCAGTGCGCGGAGGAGTTCCCGCACGACGAAATCGTCGTCGGCTTCGAGGTGTGCATCGCTCCAGTCCGCGGACGCGTGCAGAACCCAGCGGTTCCCCGCGCTGCGCTCCGGCTTCGAATCCTCGCGCGAGATCCAAGTGAGGTCTGAGTCGTGGACGAAAGCACCGTCGAGTTCGAGCCGCAGTGGCTCGGCGAACTCGACCATGAGCGTCCAGCACGGACGCACGCGCACCGTCCTCGAGCGCGTGGCGATCGTTCGCGCCGACGCGTCGATCAGCTCGGCGGCCTGAGGCGCAGGAGCGCTGACGACGACGTGCTCGAACGGGCCGAGTCGCGCACCCGAGTCGAGGACGGTCCACCAACGCGACGCTGTGCCTTCGATGCGCTCGACGCGCGCAGGCTAGCCCGGCGATCCCGGCGCCGACGACGCAGACGGATACCCCGCTCCTCGGAGCCGGGGCTAGAGGTTCGACGGGGCCGGCCGCGGTCGTCCTGGGCTGCGCAATCATCATCGAGGCCTACGCCGCGCGAGGCGCGGAAGATGCGCCGCGGCTGGCCATCGAGTCGGCTGGTCCAATCCACGCGTGGGACCGCTTCGAACGCACAAGTGTCGAGTGCCTTGCCGGGCTGCGTCCGATCCACCCATTCGATACGCGCGGGTCCGCATCCGCTGTTCGGCGCTTCGCGTACAACTCCATCGCTCGATGCGTTCCGGCTCGCTGCCCGTGAGATAGACGCGTGGCGCGGTCGAGGTTGTCATCCGAGGGGCCACCACGGATTCCCGACCTCAATCATGATGTGTTCCACCAAGATCGTCCTCGCCCTGATCGCCGTCGGTATCGGGCTGCTCGCTTTCGGAGGCTGCTCGTCCATGAAGAAGTCCGAGCTCGAGACGCGGCTGCTTGCGCTCGAGAAGAACCGCCCTGTCCGCGAAGCTGGTCTCCAGGTGCGCAGCGCCGAGGTGACCATCGGTCTCGAGCGCGTGCCGGTCGAGTACCGTTGGCACCAGGCGGGATCGAGTGGGCCGATCGTGCTCCTCATCCACGGAACGCCGAGTTCGCTCGTCGCCTGGACCGAGGTGATCCACGGTGGACCCGGCTACGAGGGTCTCGCCCAGAGCTGTCGCGGCTACGCACTGGACGTCCTCGGTCACGGCACGACGCGCACGGAGTTCGGCCCGTACTCGTTCCAGAAGTGCGCCGATTGGATCCGTGGGTTCCTCGATCTGCTCGATCTGCGCGACGTCACGATCGTCGGGCAGAGCTACGGTGGCGAGTTCGCCTGGCGCGCGGCGCTCGATGCCGCGGATCGCGTGTCACGAGTCGTCCTCATGAGCAGTTCCGGTTTCACGCGCCGCAACGACGAGTGGCTCCCGGAAGAGGTCAAGATGCGTGAGATGTCGCTCGCGAAGTTCGGGTGGCTCCTGAACTCGCGCGATCGGTTGCGGCCGGCACTCGATCTGCACTTCGAGAGCCCGAGTCCGCACGATCGACTCGAGGAGTACTTCCTCGTGTGCGAGAACTCGGACGATTGGCGCGCGATGATCGATCTCGCGCGCGACGAGAACGGAACGCGCTCGGGCGACCTCGCCCGGATGAAGCAGCCGGTGCTCTTGCTGTGGGGGGACCGCGACATCGCGTACAAGCCGGAGCGCTTCGGCAAGCTCTTCGCACAGACGATCCCGGGTGCACGGTGGAAGCCCGTTCCCGATGCCGGCCACTATCCGCACGAGGAACGACCCGCGTTCGTGGCCGCGGCGATCAACGAGTTCGCGCGCGAGGGCGTGCGGTGATCGGCGCGCTCGTCTTGCTCGCGGCACAAGGAACTGTGCCGATCCTCGAGGGTCCGCCGCGCTTCCAGGCGCAGGAGGCCACGTGGGCCGACCTCCAGAGCACCACGTTCGACCTGGACTACCTGCTGCCCGAAGACCTCGCGTTCTCGGACGAGGGCGGCGGCGCCGCAGTCGATCTCGCGCGCGCGATGAGGCGACTGTCGAGCGAGGTCTACGCCGAGAAAACAGGCACCGCCGGCGCGCCGCGTTGCTTGGGTGACGTCATCGCTCTCTATCGCGCCGCGCCGAACGCGGAAGCAGCGCGACTCGTGCTGACGCAGCTCGCGACAACGAGTCCGGCGCTGGCGAGCGACTTGGAGCCGTGGGCCAGCGAGCTCCTGTGCGATGCGAAGTTGCGGTCTCCGAAGTGGGATCCCGACGAGGACGACGCGTGTGACGGGTTCGTGTTCGCGCGTCCGTTCACGCTGAAGGGGCGCACGGAAAAGGCCTGGAAGAAGCGTGAAAGCGGGGACCTCGTCCAACAGGCCGCTCTACTCGTGAAGGCCGATCTCGAAGCGATCAAGTCGGCCGAGAACGACTACCCGTCGTATCCCACGCGACCCGGCGCGAGCTTCGAACGAATCGGACCGGTCGAAGGCACCTTCTTGAAGTCCAAGGATCCCGCGGGGCTCGACGTGTCCGCGTTGAGGATGCTCTTCGAAACGGATCTGCCCTTCCCGTTCTCGTCGTTCACGTGCGACCTGCACGTGCTGAATCGCATCGACGATCGTGGGCGTTTCGTGTGCGATATCTACTCGACGAGCCGTGACGTGAACTGGCTTGGCGGTCGCGACTACTACTATCCCGTGAAGACGAGCGACGGCGCGTTCGTCGCCATGCTCATGGTGCGCTGGTACGGCTTCGATTTGCGCGGCGTGCCCGACAGCGACGACGCTCGGCGCGGAGCCTTGCGCTCGAGCTTGGGCGGTTTGCGGCGCGACGCGGAGATCGCGTTCCGGGCTTACGGCGGACCGCCGCGAACCCTCGAGGGTGCGGTTCCGGCGTTCGAAATCGTCGGGAAACCAGAGCGCTGAACCCGATCGTCCGGCGAATGCGTAGGCCTTCGCATGATGCCCGCCATCGCACTCTTCGTGATCGTCCAAGGCACGCTGACCTCCGCCTTGTCGATCGAGGTGCGCGCAGCGGCTGCACGCCAGCTGGACGCGGGCCTCGTTCTGGTGCGCCCGGAGATCCCTGAGTTCACCGACTCACAACGGGCCACGCGCCTGCGCGAGGTCGCCGCCGCAGCCGGCCAAGAACTGGGCGAGCGCTCGCTCTCCGGGGTGCGGTTGACGGCTCTCGCGAGCGGCAGCCTTCCTTTCGCCGAGCTCCAGCGCGAAACGACGGCGATCGCGACGGACCTCGTGTTCACGCCCGTCGTCGAAGCCGATCGTCCACGCAGCTTTCCGGGCGCGACGCCTGTGGGCGAGGTCCTGGTCCTCGACTACCCCGCGTGTCGCCTCGCCCGAGCACCGGTGGAACGTAGCTTCGGACCGGAGAACAGCGCCTTCTGGAAGCTCTTCCAGCACATCGAATCGGATCCCCATGACCGCGCCGGTCGAGATGACGTACGACGCCGCGGGCAAGCGCCAGATCCAGATGGCGTTCTTGTACGCGTCGACGGACGTTGGGCGACTCGGAAGCGCCAGCGCCAGCGACGTCGAGGTCGTCGACATCGCGCCCCTCCGCGTGGCGAGCTTCGGTCTGCGCGGTCGAAGAACCGAGGAGCGCGTGCAGGACGCGAAGCTTGCGATCGAGACTTGGTTGACGAGTCAGTCCGATCTCGAAGTCGCCGGGCAAATGCGCGTCATGGGCTGGAACGGCCCGATGACACCAGTCGCGCGCAGCTACTTCGAGGTGCAGATTCCCGTGCGCTCGAAGCCTCGCTGAGGACACGTCGCCAAAGATCACGGAACCGCGTAGGTCCGCTTCGCGCCGACACCGTGCGCGACGAGCAAACCTGCCATTTCCAGCTGAGTGAATGCCCGTCGTGCGCGCTGCGTGCCGACGTTGCGCGCCTTCGCGAAGAGGGCGATGGTCGCGTCGCCATCCGGGCGCGTACTCATGCGCGCGCGCTCCGCGACCCAGGCGAGAACAGCACGCTGCAGTGGATCCAGGCTCGTGTGCGCCGTGCGCGACGCCTTCAAGGCCGCCAGAGTCGCACCGGTCGCCAGGCGATTGCTCGAGCCGACACGCGCCACGATCTCGCGCGTACCGTCGGGGTAGGTCACGGCATGAGGGCGGCGAGCGGAGAGCGGCACCGAACACCACACGATCGGTTTCGCGCTGACCGTCACGATTCCGCTCTGCACGTCGAGCGGCGGATCCACGGAGTCCCTGGCGATCGCGCGCAAGTGCTCGAGCGTTTCGCGCGCATGCGGAGCGCCCAGGATCTCGCCGCGATCGCCGATCCCGACCAGGAGGATCCCACCGCGCGTGTTCGCGAACGCCGCGAGCGAGCGGGCCGTCTTCTCGTCGCGCGGCAGGCCGCTCTTGAACTCGAGCTTGCGGCCTTCGCGTTCGGCCGCGAGTGCGGCGATGTCGTCGGGGGCTAGATCCATGCTTGTGTGAACAGGAGTCGCGCAGTAACACTCGGCTGTCAAGCTGCCACACTCGGACAGGGGGACAAGAAAACATGGAACTCGTCTACTCGATCCTCATCGGAATCGGCGCTGGATTCATCGCCGGCCAGCTCACGAAGGGCAGCGGTTTCGGCTGGATCGGGAACCTCATCGTCGGTGCGCTGGGCGCGTTGCTCGGCGGGTTTGTCTTCGGCCTGCTGGGGATGTCGGCGGGCAATCTGCTCGGCCGCCTCGTCTCCGCGACCGCGGGCGCTGTGCTCCTCCTCTTCCTGCTCTCCCTCGCGCGCAAGAAGAACGCCTGAGCCTGGTTCTCTGGAACGACTCAAGA
>JAYTBY010000747.1:0-2739 GCA_043736755.1 Planctomycetota bacterium
GCGATCCACTTCCAGGCACGGTCCGAGTAGTGGCGCGAGACTTCGCTGGGCGAGAGCGCGCGACCTTCCGCTGCTTCCGCTTGCGCGACCGTGTCCTCGAAGCCACCCCACCAATCGGGTCGCGTCCCGGGTGCGATCGCGGTGCTGCCATCCGAGGTCGGGTTGTTCCCGATCCAGAAGTTGACGCCGCCCTGCGTGCTGATCAGCGCCAGATCCCCGCCGGCGAACGCGTTGTAAGCCGTGATCGGCAGGATCGAGGCGAGCGCGGCGAGAGCGTAGAGGGCCGCATCGCGTAGCCTCGATCGCAGCGGCGTGCCGCTCCTCCACAGGATCCACAGTACTGCCGCAGCACCCCACAAGAGGATGTTCGGTCGCACGAGTGCAGCGATGCCGAGCGCCACGCCGGCGAGGCTGACGCGCACGATTCCGGGTCGATCGCCGTAGCGCACGGCGAGGAGCACGGCGATGAGCGCCGTATGGACCTCGAGCACCGGCAGGAGGAGCTCGCCTTCGAAGTACACGAGCATCGCGTACATCGCCGCAAGTGCTGCGGCGACGAGTCCCGTGCGGCGATCGAAGAGTCGCGCGCCGAGCAGGTAGACGAGCAGGCACGATCCAGCGCCGATCGCGGCCTGCACGAGGCGTGGCGCGAGCAGTCCTTCACCGAACAGGCGCGTGAGGAGCGCCAGGAACCACGGATATCCGGGGGCGCGGAAGAACGGGCCGGGCGCGAAGTTCTCGCCGCGAACCAAAGCGCGGGCCCACTCGACGTGGTAGAGCGCGTCCATGTCCGGTGCATCGAACAACGGACTCGCGCGCGACTGCAGGACGTAGACGACGCGCAGCGCGAGAGCCACGAGCACGACGGCCGCGAGGAGGTAATGCGCCGTCCGCGCGCCGACATCGGCCGGCGGATCGGCGCGGACGACTTCGTCGTTGTGGGATCGCTTCAGAGTCAGCGTCCTTCGCCGGAATAGCCTTGGGCCCCGAGTCGATCGCGCACGCTGTCTTCCGGCGTCACGAGCGTGCCGCGTCGCGGCGGTTCACCGCCCAGTGCGCGCAAGAACGCCGCCGTGGCCGTGCGCATGGCCACGAGGACAAGCGCTTCCGTCGCTGCGCGATCGATGCGTTCACCCGGGTCAGCCTTCCAATCGAACAGGAGAGGTACCGGCCCACCGTCGATCCGCTTCCAACGCTCGTCGCGCCAACTGGCCAGCGCGGTGCCCCAAAAGTTGCCGTAGGCCGAGAGACCTGTCAGCGGCGGCAGCGCCGCTCCGCTGCGGAGCGCGCTCGACAGATCGCGACCGCGGAAGGTGTCTCCTGCGGCGATTCCCGCCAGAGAACACAGGGTCGGTGCGACATCCATCAGTCCGACGGGTTCGCTCACGACGCGCGCTTCGACGCCCGGTGCACGGACGACCAGCGGCACGTGGAGCAATTCGTCGTAGTGCGAGTGCCCGTGCTCCCACGAACCGTGTTCACCGAACTCCTCGCCGTGATCCGAGGTCAGAACCACGATCGTGTTCTGGTTCAAGCCGCGGCGCACGAGTCCGTCGAGCAATCGACCCACGGCGTCGTCCGTGTACGCGACCTCGCCGTCGTAGAGCGCGCGCGCTCGCGCCAGCGTCGTCGCATCGAGCGGCATGCGCCCCGCGCGGTGGTTCACGACGTGTTCACGCGCGCCGAATCGGAACGCCGTTCCATCGGCATCGCGTGCTTCGGCGAACCGCGCGCGCCACTCGGGCGGAGGGTCGTACTCGGCATGCGGATCGAACGCGTGGACGAAGAGGAAGAACGGACCCGCAGCGTGCGCCTCGATCCAAGCCAGCGCGGCGTCGGTCGTCGGTCCGGCTCGGCGCAGCTCGCGGTTGTCGTTCGAAATCCGAGCGTCGACGTCGTCGAAGCCTTGGGTCGTACCGAACGGCTCGGTGAGGAAGTCGACGTTCACGATGGCGTGGGTCGCGTAGCCCGCGGCCTGGAATCGCTCGGCGATCGTCACGTGCTCCGGGTCGAGTCCGCGCCAGCCGTTGCGGACGTCGCCACCCGCTCCATGGACTTCAGGCGGCAAGCTCGTGAACAGCGACGAGAACGACGGCAGCGTCCACGGTGCGTGCGCGAACGCGAACTCGAAGCGGACCGACTGCGCGGCGAGCGCGTCGATGTGCGGGCTCACTCCCGCGCGTCCGCCACCACAGCCCAAGGCATCCGCGCGCAGTGTGTCGATCGCGATGACGAGCACGTTCGGGCCCGTCGGCCGCGGGGTGCTCGCAGGACACGCGGTCAAGAAGAGAGCCGAACCCGCGGCTAGGACCCAGGTCGAGCTCGGCCGCGAAGGCCCGCGCGCCGTCCTTGACGCACAGGTAGGCAACGCGGGGGAGATCGCGGGTCGTCGGGGGAGTCGGGAATGCAAGTCGGCGCGCCTCGAGCGCGCCGACACTACGATTCACACCGCCTCGCTGCGAGCGAGCGTTCCACCCAGGCTCGCGCCGCGAGCGAGCTCGGCGCTACGCCAGCCAGACCAGGGAGTAGCCGTTCGTCAGGTTGAACGTCGAGGCCGTGCAGAACGCGGCCGCGTTCCGGTACCAAACCTGGTAGGTCCGCGTCGCGCCGGGCGTGCAGAGCCCCTTCACGGACACGGTCAAGTCGGCGCCGACCGGATAGCTCGATGCGCCGGCAGCGTTCGTCTTCGTCCCGAGTCGGATCACGGAACCGGCTGCGCAACGCAGGCCATCGCCGAAC
>JAYTBY010000748.1:0-5948 GCA_043736755.1 Planctomycetota bacterium
GTCCGATGCCGTGAAGCTGGTGCGGCAGGTAGGCAACCTGAGCCAGGTGGCCCGTGACCTGGACCTGAACGTCAACGTGCTCCGCACCTGGGTGCGGCATTCCGAGGTCGATGCGGGGAAAGGACCCGCGCGGGACCGCGCACCCGCGACCCTTGCGGCGGGTCTCCACGCCGGATGCTTGCGCAGCGGCGTCGCCGCAGTGGATCGCGGTGAGTTGGCGCCGGCCTTCGGGCGTGCCCGCCGGCCTTGTGCCGCCCCCGAGCTCGTCGCCGAGGCGGAGCGCGCGCGGTCGCGCCCGATGCCCCACGATCTGCCACGTAGCGCAGGAATTCCGATTTCCAGTCGCTTCCCTCGGATCGAGGCGGCATGCTGAAAGGTGTCGCGGGCGGCGCAGTCGCTCGCGAGTGGGCGCCGGTCGGTACCGGCCCGCTGTCGGTCTCCCTGGCGGAGATCCTGACGAGGCGGGCAAGCGCAACCGACGGGGTGCCCGAGCCGCCAGGTCCTGGAGGAGCCCTACCGGGCGTTTGGACTCCAGAGCGGCGCCCCGGTCTCCGCGCGAGACCGGTAGGGATCGTCCTCGATCCCGAACGACCACCCAGCTCCCTTCCGTTGTGCCCCGTGTCCGACCTCCGACGGAGGTCGGCACGGAGCGCGGAGTTCGATTCGACTTCGCATTCGGGCGCGCCCTACTCGCGCGCCCCGTTGCGAGCGAATCGACTCTTGGACAGGTGTCGGTGGCCGTGGCGTTGACTCGGGGCACTGCGGCTCGGGGCACTCCGGCTCAGGCCACGACGGCCCTGGGTGCTGCTGCCCAGAACACTGCGCGCTGCGCCTCGGTTTCGGCCGAAGCGTGAGCGCGAGACGCTGCTTCCGCGGTCGTGACTCGCTCGCCCTCTTGGACGACGAGGACCGCACCTGGTCTGGCGCGAGCTCTCGAGCGCGCGGACCACGGACCGATGGCTTTCCCTCTCGAGACGAGGCTCGACTTGGCTTCCAAAGACACGACTCCGCCCCGCCGCTCCAACGCTCGCAAGATTGCGAGCGCGGCGACGACGGCTTCTTCCACCACGCCGACCCCGCGTGCGCGTCGCGCCACCGATGCGGCGCCGAAAACTGCGACGAAGCCCGTCGCGAAGGCCGCGACGAAGGCCGCGACGAAGGCTGTGACGAAGGCTGTGACGAAGGCTGTGACGAAGGCGCCGACGAAGGCGCCGACGAAGGCTGTGACGAAGGCGCCGACGAAGGTCGCGACGAAGCCCGCTCGGAGGGTCGCCCAAAAGAGCGCCGAGAACCCGACCGCGAAGCTCGCGGCGGCCCCCCCGAAGTCGGCGTCCCGAGCCAGCCTCGCCGCCGTTCCCGCAACGGCGCAGGACGCAGCACAGGGCGCGTCGGCCGCTCCGGGAAGCGTGGCGACAACGGCCAAGACTGGAGTTCGGAAAGGGAGCCCGGCTTCGGCCCTTGCACACGCCGGCGAAGGGCCGAGCGCGCCGCTGGAACGGCCTGCTCCGCCGGTCGCTCCGCAGCTTGCGCGCACCGAACCCGTCGCGCTGGGTGCAACACGGACGACCTCGAAGGCCTCCGCGTCGCGCAGAGGCACGTTCCCTGACGCGGAGGATTCTTCCTCGACGCCGCATGCTCGCACCGACGTTTTGGTGGGTGCGCTCGATCGTGCTTCGACGCCCGCGCAAGCCAGCCCGGCACTCACCACGGGGAGCGCTGGATTCCCGCTCGAGCCGGGGGCCTCCTCGGGATCACGAGGCAGCGCAGGATCCGAGGATCGGGGACGCGACTCGGCGCGAGGATCCGGTGACGACGCGTCGCGTGCGTCGAGCCGCGACCCGTCCGATCGCGGCGGAGCGAATCGAGGCTCCGACATGCGCAGCGACGAACACGGATCGACCGCGCCCTTCGCCTCGGGATCGGAGAACTCGCCCGGCGGCGGCGATGGATCGACGGACTGGCGTCGCGCCGACAAGCGCCGCGGCCACGGGCGTCGGGGCGGTCGGCGACGTCGTCGGAACCGCGACGGCTCGCTGGCACCGCTCGGAGCGGGCACGCCCGAACTCGGCCTGGCTGCAGCGGTCACCGACGGCTCGCACGTCGCGGGTCTGCTGGATCCAGACGCTGCGCCCGGACAGGGGCAGTTCGGCTTCGACGAGGATCTCGACGGTGCCGTGCAAGTCGAATTCGACGACGGCCTCGAGGGCGAACTCGACGGCGTCGTCGGGGATCCGCGTGCTTTCGGTACCGACGCCCCTCCGCGGGGTGCCGTCGCCGCTCCGCGCTCGGACCGCTCACGTTCGGACCGCTCAGAACGGCCCTTCGACCGGCAGCGCAACAATCCGTCGGGAGGTGCGCGAGGCCAGTTCGGTGCTCACACGGAGGGGCCGAGCGGAGGACAGCGCGGAGCCCGTGGCCATTCCCGGCCGGCGTTCCAAGACACTCAGGCACCGCGTCCGGAGGTTCCGCCGCCGGAGCCCATGCCGGCCGAACTCTCGGGCGTGCTGTACTTCGAGCACGGCGGCTTCGGCACGCTGCGCCAGGCTGAGTCGAACTGGTTGCCGGCGCGCACCGACATCTTCGTGCCCATGCGACTGATGCAGCAATACAAGCTGCGCGAAGGCTCACTGATCGCCGGTCCCGTGACGCGCGGTCAGAAGCACAAGTACGCGCTCGCCGACGTCACGATGGTCGACGGCAAGAACCCGCTGGAGATGAAGAGCGCACCCATCTTCAAGAATCTCACGACGATCGATCCCGACTTCCACTACGCGACAGGCGACATCACCGACGAAGTCTCGATGCGCATCGTCGACCTCTTGTGTCCGATCGGTCGCGGTCAACGCGGCCTCATCGTCGCGCCGCCGCGCACGGGCAAGACGACGCTCCTGAAGCAGTTCGCGAAGGGGATCGAAGTCGGTTACCCCGACGTCCACCTCTTCGTCCTGCTCGTCGACGAGCGTCCCGAAGAGGCCACCGACTGGGCTCGATCGACGAAGGGCCGAGTCTTCGTCAGCACGTCGGACGAGACGGCGAAGAACCACGTGCAGCTCGCCGAGGCGGTGTGGACGCGCTGCATGCGCCTCGTCGAGACCGGGGCCGACGTCGTCCTGCTCCTCGACTCGATCACGCGCCTTTCTCGGGCCTACAACAACATGTCGGCCGGCAGCGGCCGCACGATGTCGGGCGGTCTCGACAGTCGTGCGATGGAGCGTCCGCGGCAGATCTTCGGCAGCGCGCGCAACACGGAGCAAGCCGGCTCGCTCACCATCCTCGGCACGGCGTTGATCGACACGGGCAGTCGGATGGACCAACTCATCTTCGAGGAGTTCAAGGGCACCGGGAACATGGAGCTCGTGCTCTCGCGCCGCCTCGCCGACCGCCGCATCTTCCCCGCGATCGACATCGAGAAGTCCGGGACGCGCAAGGAGGAGAAGATCCTCTCGTCGAAGAAGCTGAAGAGCATCCACATCCTGCGCCGCGTGCTGCAGCGCATGAACCCGTACGAATCGATGGAGCTCTTGGTGACGAAGCTCGACGAGGTCACGCAGACCGACGACTTCCTGAAGCGGTTCGAGGTGGATCCGGAGGCGTGATCGCGCAGGGTGTCCTCGCGCCTCGGACCTCTCCCCTGTGTGGACGCGGGTGGATCCAGTTGGACCTCGCGTTGACGAAGTTCATCGACTGGACTGGGTAGAGGTCGATCCTTCCTGGCGAGTGGCCACGCGCTCGCGAGTCGACCTGGAGCGCGTCTGCCTCGGTCGAGTCTCCAACGCTCTCCTCCAGACGCACTCGGGCGCGATCGGGGTGCGTGCCCCAAGGGGCTCTGGCTCGGTCCGAGGGTGAGGTCAACCGGCACGGCTCGGATTCGTTTCTGTGATCGCGGCCTGTAGGCGACTTGCGGTTGGTCCCCGCAAGAGCGGACGGAACCCGGGCGGAGCATCTCCCGGCAGAGGGCACGAGCTGCGCGTCGGATTCGGTTGTGTGAATCGTCGGCGCGACGAGTGTCCGCTGGCAGCTACCTCCCCGCGGTGCGAGACTCCGCCGCGCCATGACATCCTCGCGCGCCCTGCGCTTCGCAGCGTTCCTGCTGCTCGTCTTCCTCCCGCTCGCGCTGCGCGTCTTCCCGATCCAGCACGGCGGGGAACGCGGCTACGTCCCCGACGGCCACATGGTCCGCCAAGCGCTCGGCATGGCGCGCGATCGCGACCTCGTGCCACCCGTCGGCAAGTACTCGAAGTATCCGAACCTCGTGCCTTACGTCTCGATTCCCGTCCTCGGCGCGCAGTACGCCGCCGGCCTGGCGCGGGGCGAGTGGAAGAACGCCCGGGAGTACGGCGACCACCTGCTCGAGCATCCGCAGCGCGCCGCGCACGCCGTGCGTCTCGTCGTCGCGATCTTTGGCGCGTTGACCGCCTGGGCGGCGTTCCGCGCTGCGCGTGCCGCCGGGATGCGCGCCGGAGCGTGGATCGCGGCTTGGCTCGTCGCGACGGGGCTCCTGCACCTCCAATTCTCGACGCACGAGCGCCCGTGGGTGCCGATGGTGTTCTTCCTCACGCTCTCTGCGTGGGCCGCGATCGTGTACGCGACGAGTGCGCGGAAGCTCCACCTCGCGCTATCCGGCGTCGCTGCCGGACTCGCGTTCGCGTGCCATCAATCGGGCCTCGGTGCGATCGCGATCCCGTTCCTGGCCTGGCTGCTCGGACCTCTGGGCTGGAAATCGATCGCGTTGCGCGAACGACTCGTCGGGGGATTTCTTGCCGTCCTCGGTTTCGCGATCGCGGGGTTGATCGTCGGGCATCCGTACTTGCTCGTGCACGGGCGTACGCCGACCGAAGCGATCGTCGGTGAAGGCCAAGCCGATGCGAGCTTGGGTGGCATGAGCGTCGTCTTCGGTGTGCGTCTCGAATCGCTGACCCGACTTGCGAGCGCCTTCTTCGGATACGACCCCGTGATCGTCGTGCTCGGCGGCCTGGGGCTCGTTCTCGCGCTGCGCGACCGCCGCTTGCGGCCCGTGATGATCTTCGCGCTCGCGTGGGGGGGCTTCTTCCTCCTGAATCCGAGCGACCACGTGCGCTACCTCTTGCCGCTGGCGGTTCTCCTGGCGCTTCCAGCCGGTCTCGTCGTCGAGCGCTGGCTGAATCAACCGTTCGGCAAGCCGGCCGTCGTTCTCGTGCTCGCCATTCCCCTGATCCAGGCGCTGCGCTTCGACCACGTCGTCTCGCGCACCGACACGCGCGAGATCGCGGAAGCGAAGCTCGCAGGCCTCGCACCCGGAACGCGTGTGGCGATCGATCGCTACGGGCCCTTCGTGGAACCGAGCGCGGCGGGGATCGCCGTGCTCGAACGCATCCGAGCGACGTGCGGTTCGAAACTTCGGCCGCGCGAAGAGCACCGACGGCTCGAGCTCGCAGCCGGCCGCGAAAGCGGTGGTGTCGATGCCGTGCGCGTCGAGGAGCTCTTCCTCACGGACGAGCGCACGCGCACGCTGCGGGTGCAAGACTGCTTGGCTTCGGAGATCGGGAGCGAGCCGAGTGCCGTGTTGCGCCGATTGGGCGTGACTCACGTTCTCTTCGTGGATCGCCGACCGGGCGACGGGGCGCCGAGCATCCTCGCTGGCACGCTCGCGCTCGGACCGGTGACCTGGACCGTCGATCCCGCACGGTCGGATCGCCTCGCGCCGCGCGAAGCGTTCTTGCCGACGGAAATGGACTTCCCGCTCACGGGCTTGTGGACCGTCTCGCGCCCTGGACCGAGACTCGAGCTCGTCGCACTCGGGCCTTGACGCCGTAAGCGGCCTCGACGTCCGAGGGCGGCGACTCGTCCGCGGTCCGCACGGGTCCGAAGGCACGCCGCACTGCGCGCCCCGATCGCGAGTGATCGCCTCGGACGATGCGTGGCTCACGAGGATTCACTGCGGGCGAGGGTTCACTCCGGAGGAGGATTCG
>JAYTBY010000749.1:0-5947 GCA_043736755.1 Planctomycetota bacterium
AAGAGCCCCGCGTTCCCGCCCGCGCGCGCGCCGCTGATGGCCACGCTGAAGTCCGCGGTGCCGAGGAGCGAGGGCTCGACGGCGTGGATCGCAGGAGCAAGGCCGGCGCTGCCCGGAGTCCCCGTTCCGTACGGCTGCGGCACGCGCGCGGTGCCGGCCGACAGCGCCGGGTGGTCGAAGGGCGGCAGCGCCTGCGCCACGCGCGCATCGCGCAAGCCGTTCTGCAGGAAGTCGATCAGCGACACGCGCAGCGGCCCGATGATCGGCGCCGCGAGCAGGTCGTTTTGGCCGACCTCGAAGTCGCCGCCGGCCGAGTAGAAGTCGATCACGGCGTCGAGCGAGGGCTTGCCGCCGGTGTGGAAGAACGGCGCGCGCAGCGCGATGTTGCGCAGGTCGGGCACTTTCATCCGACCCCTGTCCGCCATGTTGCCCGTGACGAGGAAGCGCCCCAGGTCGTCGGTGCGCGGGCGCACACCGGTGTACTTGAACTCGTGCGCGGTCAGGTTCGCCCCGGTGTGGCACGAGTCGCAGCGCCCGACCTGGAACACCTGCAGGCCCTCCTGCTGCTGCGGCGTGAGCGCGCTCGTGTTGCCCGCCAGGAACTGGTCGAAGGGCGTCTGGTTCGAGACCAGCGACCGCAGGTAGCTCGCGATCGCCATGCACGTGCGCGCCGCGGTCACGCCCGACGAGCCGAAGACCTCGGCGTACAGGGCCTGGTACGAACGGCCCGCGATCCAGGTCTCGAGCGCAGCCGGAACGCTCGGGCTCAGCGCCAGCGGCCTGACCGATTCGATGCGCGCGACGACGTCGTTCCAGTCGCGCCCCAGATGTCCCATCTCGACGGTGTTCACGGGCGGAGCCGCGACGAGCGTCTCGAGCGCCGCGCCCGACGGCAGCACGACGGCACCCGTGATCGGATCGTGGAACGCGCCGTTCGCGCGGCCGTCCCAGAACAGATGCGGCGCGAACGCCGCGTTGATCATCGTCGGCGCGCGGCGGGGGGTGACCTGGGGGCGCAGGCCGAAGACCGCGTCGAGGTCGTAGGCACCCTGTGCGTCCGAGCGCGGCACGCCGGCGGAGGCACGGACGTCGTCCCCCGTCCCGAACATCCCGTCCGGCCCGGGGTGCGTCGAAGCAGCGGGCTGCGTCGCGGTGCGCGGGTCGATGCCGCCCGCCGCGGGCAGGTGGCACGAGCCACACGCGATGCTGCGCGTCGACGCGAGCTGCTCTTCCCAGAAGAGCGCCTTGCCGAGCTGGATCTTCTCGGTCGTCTGCGGGTTGCCGGGCGGGACGGGCGGCGCGCCCAGGCCTTGCGCGGCGACGGGCGCACTCAGGGTCACGGCTGCGAGCAGGATGGAGACAGCGTGGGTCGTGTGCATGGGGAGGTTTCGCGTGGATCGCCAGAGCCTCCAGCCTGTTGCAGTCGACGCGCCACGGCCCGCAAGAATCCCGAGGATTCGTGCTACTCGCGTCGTCCACGGGCGGCGCGGATCGCCTGCGCGGGCGTCAGCCGGGCCGCGGGGAACTCGAGCCCGACGTGGCGCGTCGTCGCGCCGACCTCGAACTCCACGAGCGCCCCGCCGGCCAGCATCGCCGTCCAGCGCGCGACCGCGAGGGGCAACTCGATGCGACCCTGGTCGTCCGTGACTGCGGAGTACATCCAGAGCGGTCCGCGCTCCTCGTCGAGCGGGCTCGCGCCCGGCAAGTGTCCGGCCAGCTCGATCGCCTGGCGCGCGATCGGACGGCCCAGACGCGTGAACGTCAAAGAAACCGGGCCGGGCGCGTCGCCGGGCCCGAACTCGCGCGAAGAACCGGGCTCCAGATGCACACGGCGCGCGACGCGGAACTCGCCGTCGACGGCGACATGGAGCTCGTACTCGCCCGCGGGCAGCGCGAAGGTCAGGCTGCCGTCGCTCGGTTGCTGCTCACCGGCGATCGTGCCTAGTCCGAGCGAGAACGCCGACCCGGCGGCCACGCCGAACGTCACGGGCAGGCGCGCGCCCGTCGCGGCCACGAGCACGACCTCGTGGCGGTCGATCGGCGGCTCGCCGGTGTACGTGAAGCGCGCGTTCGCGCCCAGCTCGTGCACCAGCGTCACGTGCTGGACGCCGTCGCGCAGCACGATCTCGCGCCGCCCGAAGCCGCGCGGAGAGCGCGTCCAGGCCTCGTACCGCCCGGGCGCCAGACTCGTGAACGTCGCACGGCGCCCGAGCGCCGTGTGCGTTCGACGCGCTTGCGGCGCGCCATCCAACGGGCCGGTCAGCAGCAGCATGCCGCCGACCTCGCCCGGTGCGAGCGGCTCGACCTCGACCGCGATGTTCGCGCGCGGCAGATCGAGGCTCAGGTCGACCACGTCCGGACCGGGTCCGACGTGGATGGGACGGCGCAGGAGCTCGATCGGGCTCGAGCCGCGCTCGAAGCCCCCGGACACGATCGTGAGCACGTGGTCGCCGGGCGGGAGTGACTCGAACACGAGCGGCTCGCCGTGCGGACCTTTCGACAGCGTGCCGACCTGGCCCGTCTGACCGAGGCTCACCGACGCCGACCAGGGCTCGCCGGCGTGTGCACCGTCGGCGAGGCTGATGCGCAAGCCGGCCTCGCTGGCGTCGAGTGCGCGCCACACCGTCGGCCGGTCCGGCACGAGATCGACGAGAGCTGCGTCGAGGATCTTCACGCCCGCGCGCTCGACGAGCGCCGTGGCGACGTAGCGCCCGGCGGCGAGCTGGCCGATCAGCGCTTCCGTCGCAGGGGACGCTCCGTGCAGATTCGCCGCCGATTCGGGCTCGAGCTCGAAGGGTGGAGTCGCCACGACGAACATGGCCGCAGGCCAGACCTTGGCGGCCAGCAGGCGTGCGCCGTCGGCGGCCTCGACACGCAGCTCGCAGGCCGTGTCGAGATCCACGTCGACCTTGGTGCCGACTGCGCCGACATGCACGAGCGCATCCACGCAGCCCGGCGCTTCGACGCGCACCCACACGGGCACGCTCGGCAGGTCGAGATCGATTCCGCCGAGTGCGTCGGCGGCCCGCGCTGCCGCGCGGTCGGAGGCCTGGACCGCGGTCGTCACACCCGGCGCCGGTGACGAATCGACGAAAGCGATCGCGGTCGCGAGTGGCAGCCGGTCGCTGGCCGAGCTGACGCGCACGTGCAGGAGCGAGGGCGTGACAGCCGGCGGCTCGATGGCCGGGCTCGCCCTCGCCGGATCCACGAGCGCCGTGCGCTGGGAGGGCGTCGACGGGGATCCTTCGCGCGCCGCGCGTGTGTCGAGGGGCGCGCGCGTCCCGGCGGCCTGCTCGGCGCCGTCGCCCGCGGGCGCGCTCGGCCCGTCGCGCAAGGCTCCGATGCCGATCACGAGGGCGCCACCCAGCGCCGCTCCGGCGAGCAGCCGACCGGGCGAGCGCCAACGTGTCGCACCCGCGCGGTGGAGGCGCTTCTGCTCCTCGATCCGCGCGCGGATCGATCCCGTGTGCGGCACGCACAGCAACGCCAGCGCTTCGCGCCAGTCGCCGTCGCAGCGACGGTCGTCCGCACCGAGCTGCTCGCGCAAGAGCCCGAGACCGCGCTGCAGCTGCGTCTGCACGGTCGAGAGCGGCCGATCGAGCTCGTCTGCGACCTCGCGCGTGTCGTACTCCTCGAGGTAGCGCAGGACGATCGGCGTGCGGTACGGCTCGGGCAGCGCGTGGACGGCGGCCACCAGCCGCGCCTGCGTCTCGGCGCGGATCACGGCCTCGTGCGGCTCCTGCGGCGAGCGCTCGACCGTTGCCGCGACCTGACGCAGCTGGCGCTGCGTCTGGCTGCGCCTCAAATGCAGGATGCGCTTGCGCACCGCGCCAACGAACCACGCACCGAACTCGCGCTCGACGTGCGGCGGCCGCTGCAACGCGGCCAGGATCACATCTTGCGCGGCGTCCTCGCCCAGCGATTCCGCGCCGACCAGGACGCTCGCCAGGCGGCGTGTCGAGCCGAAGTAGCGCGCTAGATCGCGCGGGTCGACGCTGGCTGCGTCCGGTGGCTGGGGTCGTGATACAGGATCGGGCATCGGATCCCTCCTGCAATTGTTGCGCAGGCCCGCGCGGAGTGCTCAGGATTCCGGGTTTCGAGCGGGGCGGGTCCGCGGAGCGCGTCGGACGCCCGCGAGAGCGCAGCGATTTGACGCCCGCGCCCCCGGCAATTGGTCCGGCCTCCGAAATGAAAACGACTCTGCCGCAACGCGTCGCACGGCCTGCGCGTGCTCACGCCGACCTCGCGCCCGAGATTAGAAAATGTGTAACCGGTCGGCCGATCGTCTCTCACGCCTCTTGGCAGGGAGATGACATGCGCAATTCGGGCTTAAGGTTCGGTCTGTTCGTCGCGGCGTCGGGGGATAGGAAGGAATAGGAAGTCCAAGCGGACGACCGCCACCAGGGGGCAGCCGTTGGGACCGGTTGCGGGCCCCAGTTCCGGCCGCGAACGTGTGGATCAGGTCCTTCGGGTGTCAGCCATGGGCCTCTGCGCAGCCTGCGGAGTCCCTTCGTCGCGGTTGGAGGTGCTGGGCGCACGGCCCCGAACCTATCGCGACCACGCGGCGCGCTTCTTGGATGTGCGGAGCTGGCTCGCTTCCCGACTACCAGTCGAACTCGGGCCCAGGCGGCGCCCTGACCTGAGCGAGCGCTGGCGGTGTGCTGGGCAGCAGGAGGTGCTTGAGGATCCTGCGCACGACCAACGCGACTCGCCGAATACCGTCAAACCCGAGTCGAGAACTGGCCAGCGGCGCGCGGGGATGCCGTGATGGTTACGATGGACCGGCGTGGTGGGGCTGTCGTGTGCCCTGACGCATGACCGCGCCGGATTTGCGGTCGGGACCTGGGAACGCGGCGACGTTGCCTGCAAGGTCTCGAGCGATGCGGCGGCAATCGGGTACCCGTACCATGCCGGCCCCGAGGGGCTGATCGAGCGCTCGGCACTGTCTGCGTTGACGCATTTTGAGCGGATCGCCGCGGATCCGGCCAGCGGCTGGACGCTCTGCCACGTCATCCAGGTCTTCCCCAGCGGCGCTTGCCGGCCTTTCGCGAGCTCGCGCCGCGTGAGGTGCCGCCGGGGCGCGCGCACAGCGTCGCGTTCCGTGCGCCTGTCGTGGAGATGGGCATCTACCCGCCCTGGCTGCGCGCATACTGCACCGACCTCGGCGTGCGCTTCGTGCAGCGAGAGGCGCGCAGCCTCGACGAAGCACTCGACGCGCGCCCACTGGTCGCGAACTGCACGGGCCTCGCGTCGCGCGAGATGGCGCACGTCGCCGCGCTCATGCCGATCCGCGGCTGGGTGCTGCGCGTCGCGCCGCGTTTGGCGCGCACGTTCGTGCTCGACGAGCACGTTCCCGAGGGTCTGTGCTACGTCGTCCCGCGCGCGCGCTGCATCGTCCTGGGCAGCAGCGCCAGCGAAGGCCGCGGGACCTCGATTCGGACCCGGTCGAGACCGAGCAGATCGCGGCGGCCGCGGCGCGGCACCTGCCCGGTCTCACGGCAGCGGACGCGATCGGGATCCGGGTCGGCCTGCGGCCGGATCGCGTCGCGGTACGACTCGAAGCCGAATGGTCGCGGCCCGGAGGTCTGCTCGTCCACGACCACGACCACGCCGGCGCGGGCATCTCGCTCTCCCTGGGTTGTGCCGAGGGCGTACTTGCACTCGTTGCAGGGAGTAGATGAGCTGCGTCGCCATTGGAATGCTGATGGCCTTGCGGTCGCTCCTCGAACCGGAGAAGATTCGTACCCGTTCACGGGTCGCCCGAGGTTGGAGGATGTGAAACTCGTTGATCCGAGTTGGAATTTGGGCAAGAACCGGCGTGAGTGCGCCGATGCCCTGATCGAATGAACGGTACGCGTTCACGGGGTGAGCCGTGTTAGGGCTGGAATTGGTTCCGCTCGTAGCGAGTTGGCACAGGCCTGCTCGAGGAAGGAAAGCACATGACGGC
>JAYTBY010000750.1:0-13517 GCA_043736755.1 Planctomycetota bacterium
TTCGTCGCGAACCCGGTGGGGGAGTTCCCCGACTTCGCGCGCTTGCCGATGCCGGACTACGAACTGTTCGACGTCCAGCGCATCACGGATCAGAAGCACGGATGGTTCGGGCTCATCACGTCGCGCGGTTGCCCATATCGCTGTACGTACTGCCTGAATCACAAGATCGTCGATCGCTACAAAGCGGAGTTGGGCCGCAGCGTGAAGGACATCGGTTTCTTCCGCTTCCGACCGGCCGCGGCGATGATCGAAGAAGTGCGCTTCGTGCTGTCGCGCTATCGCGGCGTCGGCACGTTCATCATGGACGACGATCTCTTCACGCAGAACGTGCCGCACGCGCTCGAGTTCTGCGACCTGTACGCGAAGAGCGGCATCGGCGTCCCATTCGTCGTCAACGCGCACGTGAAACAGCTCGACGAGCGCGTCGCCGAGGCCCTCGCGAAGGCCGGTTGTCGCATCTTGAAGCTCGGCATCGAGTCTGGTTCGTCGCGCGTGCGCAAGGAAGTCCTCAAGCGTCACATGACGCAGAAGGACATCTTCGAGACGGTTGCATCGGGCGAACGCCACGGACTGCACACGTCGGGCTTCGTGATGGTCGGCCTGCCGGGCGAGACGCACGCGGAACGCTGGGAGACCGTCGACTTGCTCGCGGAGGCACGCATCGGTCGCTACCGCACGTCGTTCTTCTATCCGTTCCCGGGTACGGACTCGTATCGCCTCGCGATCGAAGGCGGGTACTTCGATCCGGCTGCGCCGCGTGAACTCGCCGACTTCACCGAAGGCTCGATCCTCGACTTCGGCGCAGAGGAAAACCTGTTCATCGACAAGCTCGGCAGCCTCATGCCGTGGTTCGTGAACAGTCGCCTCTCCCGTTTTCGCGAGTCGCCCGCCAGCGCGCGCTATGCGCCGCTCGTCGAACGCGTGCTCGCGATGAATGTCTCGGAATGGGCTGTTTTCAAGCCCGAAACGCGCCGCATCGACTCCGAACTGGCAGCCGAGTGCGTCGCAGCGGGCGAGGAACACTACGCCATCCGCTACAACGCGTTCATGGGCGTGCGCAGCGACTTCTACTTGGCCGAGGAGCGCGGACTGGAGTGGACGACGGCTTCCGCGAAACCTTCGATCGAGCTGCGCGAGGCCGCGCGAGAGACGGTGGCTTTGCGGCGTGAAGCGGCCCTCGCGGCCGCTGCCGCCGAGGTGTGCTAGACCCTTGGAGCGCGCGCTTCCGTCCACCGCTCTGTTCGCTGGATTGCGCATCGCTGTGCTCGGCGACGTTGTCGCTGACCACTGGCTGTATGCGCGACCGTTGCGCCTGTCACGCGAGGCACCGGTGCTCGTCCTGCGGCACGAGCGTGAAGAACTCGGCTGCGGTGGCGCCGCGAACGTCGCGCGGAATCTGCGCGCCCTGGGCGCCGAAGTCGCCGTCTTCGGCGCGGTGGGCAACGATGCCACCGGGCGTGAACTCTCCGCGGCGCTCGCGGCGGAACGCATCGAGATCGGTTCGATCGCTGCGGTCCCCGGTTGGACGACGCCGACGAAGACACGCGTGCTCGCCGCCGAATCGCGGCGCAATCCCCAGCAAGTTCTGCGCATCGATCGCGAGCCGAGCGGGCCGATTCCCGCCGACGTGCGCGCCTCCGTGGCGGGGGCGTTGCTCGCGCGGCTGGAAGAGTTCGATGCGTTGCTCGTGTCCGACTACGAGTACGGCATGGTCGGTCGCGAAGCCGCCTCACTCGCGCGCGCCTTCGTCGATCGCGGGCGCACTGCCGTGCTCGATCCGCGGCGCGGCCTGGAGGACTTCGCGGGAGCCCTCAGCGCTCTGACGCCGAACGTGGGCGAGCTCGCGGCGTTCGCGCACCGATCGGTCGACGACCTCGTCCGTGCCGATGCCGTGCGCATGGCTGCGCGCGAGCTGCTCCAGCGTGTCGCGTCGCGCTGGCTGCTCGTCACACGCGGCAACCTCGGGATGGCGCTGTTCGGCGAAGGCGTTCCCGACGCCGGTCTGTGGATCCGGGCTTCGGGCGACGGCGAGATCACCGACGTGTGCGGCGCCGGTGACACCGCAGCGGCCGTGTTCACGCTCGCGCTCGCCGCCCGCCGCGAACCGGCGGAGGCCATGCGTCTCGCGAATGCGGCGTCGGGGGTGGTCGTCATGGAGTCCGGCGCGGCCACGTGCTCGAGCGAGCAGCTCGCTGCGGCGCTCGCGCACGCGCCGACGCCCGCGCTCGCTCTCGTCGAGGAAACGTGAGCGATTCATCGTTCCGCGCGCGCGCCGAACTCGCGCAGCACTTGGCCCACCTGCGCGCCGGCGGTTCTGTGCGTCGCGTCGTGCTCGCGAACGGGTGTTTCGACCTCGTTCACGTCGGCCACGCGCGCTACCTCGCGGATGCCGCGTCCCGTGGAGACTGTCTCGTCGTCGCCTTGAACACCGACGAATCCGTGCGCGGATTGAAAGGACCGGGTCGGCCGCTCGTCACGCTCGCGGAGCGGGCCGAGGTCGTCGCTGCGCTGCGTTGTGTCGACTTCGTGACGAGCTTCGACGAGCCGACGCTGGAAGCCACCCTGCGCGCGCTCCGACCCGACGTGCACGCGAAGGGGACCGACTACACCGTCGCGACCGTGCCGGAGCGCGAGGTGGATCGCGAGCTCGGCATCGAGATCGCGATCTGCGGTGATCCGAAGTCGCGCTCGTCGAGTGCCTTGGCCAGCGCCCTCGAGTCGGGTGGTTCGTCCAAGGCGGACGCCACGACGTGAGCGGCGAGTCGAACACGCCGGCACGACCGAGTCTGCTCGTTCTGGCCGGTTTCGTGATGGGCGTGTACAGCGCGCTGTGCGGCATCGGCGGTGGCATCTTCGCCGTGCCGCTCTTGCACTACGCCTACCGCATGCCGATGCGCCGAGCGGTGGCGAACTCGCTCGCACTCGTCGCGGGTTCGACCTTCGGCGCGACGCTCATCGAGGCTTTCCATGCCAAGTCGGCGTTGCGGTGGGACATCGTGGCGGCGCTCTCCGTCGCGAGCCTCGCCGGCTCGTGGATCGGGTTCGCGCTCGCACGTCGGGTCCCCGCGCGGGGATTGAAGGCCGTCTTCGCGGTCCTGCTCGTCGTGGTCGCGATCCAGCTCCTGGCCGGCACGGGCTCGAGCGCGAAGTTCGCAGCCGGGAACACGCCGGTCGAGTTGACTGGCGGGGGCCTCGCTCTCGTCCTCGCCACCGGATTCGCGGCCGGAATCGTGGCGCCGCTCCTCGGGATCGGCGGCGGTCTCATCGCGGTCCCGGCGCTGCTGCAACTCCTGCCCGGCCTCGGTTTCCTCGTCGCGCGCGCCTGCAGCATGGCGATGTCCATGGTGAACTCGTGGCAGTCGGTGTGGCTCTACCGACGCGATGGAGAGATCCGCGGCCCGTTCGCGATCCGGCTCGCGCTCGGCGCGGTGTTCGGCGCGGCCGTCGGAGTCCAACTCGTGCACATCGAGGCCATCACGAGGTCCGCGCGCCTCCTGGTCGCGTTCGCGCTCGTCTTCGCGGCCCTACGTTTCGCCTGGGATCTCCGGCCCAAAGCGTCGAGCCCGCGAGCCTGAACGAGACGAGCCCGACCTTCGCTCGAAGGTCGGGCTCGTCTTCTGGCGCAAGCTGCCCCAGGGGGCGCTGCGATCAGGGGTGAACGCTGTCGAGCGAGACGAGCTCGCCCTCGTTCGGGTTCAGGCCCGAGGTGAAGGGCAGGTTGGCCGTCGTTTCGCCGCGGTAGCCACCGATCTGCACGGCGAGGATCGCCGCGTCCTGCAGGCCGTCGAAGCCCGAGCTGCCCGTGCCGCCGTTGATGCGGTACCAGCCGGACTCGAGTCCGTTGTAGATCTCGGTGTTGTCGCTGACCGAGTCCAAGAAGGTCTGACCGAACATCCCGTTGATGTCCTTGAGGCGGCGCTTCGTCCAGCAGCGGAACGTCGTCTGCGCCGAGAACTGCGTCTCGCTGTCGTTGTAGAGCAGGAAGTTCGCGACGACGGTGAACTGACCTGCTCCGCTGAGGTTGATCAGGACGAGCGAAGACTGCGCGAGCGGGAGCGTCCCGCCCCCGACCGCCGGTACGACGTCCTGCTCACCGAAGAAGTGCGGGACTTGGATGCGATCGAAGACGCGCTCGTACTCGGCACCGTCGATGTTGCGGATGTCATCCGCCGGGGAAAAGTCCGTCGCTACGCCGTCCGCGAGACCGCGACCCGACTTGAACACGAACGGCGTGAGCTCGTAGTACTCGTTCGGGGAGACCTGCGACGACACCCCGATCAGGTAGTTCCAGGAGATCGCCGCGCCCGTTGCCGGGTTGCGTGCGTAGACGTAGAGGTATCCGCGATCCCAGGACGGGTTCTGCAACTCCGAGGAGATCGTGATCGTGTCATTCGGTGTGAGCGTCTTGTCGCTGTTCGACTCTTGGCAGAGGAACCCGAAATTGCCCGGCTCGCCGTTCACGTAGATGAAGTGAACGTTCACCGTTCCGGTGAGGATGCCATTGGGGAGCGGAACGAAGTTGTTGTTCGTGTTCGTGACCGTGATCAGCGTCAGCTGGTCGCCGGCGTTGTCGATGAGCGGGAACACGAGGAGGCTGCCCGCGTCGGGTGCGCCATTGCCGGCGACAGCGGCGACGGAAAGCAAGGCGGAAGCTAGGGTAGTGAAGGCGAGGCGAATCGAACGCATGGTGCGGATCTCTCGAGACGGGGACTGGACCGGCGGGAGCCGGTGCACCGCGACGCGCTGACGACACGCGACCCACGGAGCGGGGGCGAGTCTAGAAGTGCTCGGATCGACCGCGAGGGGACACGCGCGGAGCCGCGTGCTCGAACGCAATGCACGTTCCTGAATAAAGAGGATGGGATGGAGCGCTTGCTCGCCAGTCCGCCCGTGAGAGAAAGTTCCAAAAAAATCGGCCGCGAGCGGGCGCTCACGGCCGATTTCAGAGAATCGGAGAGGCCCGAATCAGGCGTAGATGCCGCGCAGTCCGTCAGCCTGACTCACGCGTTGCACGGCGAGCATGTGTGCGGCCATGCGCAGGCTGACTTTGTGCTCGAGGCGCAACTTGTGAACCTCGACCCACGCATTCGTCATGAAGCGCAGCAATCGCTTCTGAACGGTTTCGGGTGTCCACGAATATCCGGCGCGGTTCTGCACCCATTCGAAGTAATTGACGACGGCTCCGCCACCCGTGGCGAGGATGTCCGGAACGACGTGCACACCGCGATCGAAGAGCACGCGATCCGCGCGCGACGAGATCGATCCGTGCGCGCCCTCGACGATCAGCTTCGCGTGGAGAGCGCGCGCGATCCGCAAGTGCACCGTGCCCGCGACGGCGCACGGAATGAGTACGTCGCACGGACGGACGAGCATCTCCTCGTTCGTGATGCGCTCGAACGATCCGACCGCGCCGCGCAACGAGCCGTGCTCCGCGCGCCACGCGAGGAGCGAGCGGATGTCGAGCCCGCGCTCGTCGTACAGAGCGCCATGCACGTCGGACAGCCCGACGATTTTGTGCCCGTCCGCGACGAGGAGGTTCGCCAAGTTCCCGCCGCGCATGCCGGCGCCTTGGATGACGATGCGCGCACCGCGCTGCGGCAATCCGGCGGCGGCGAGGGCTTCACGCAGCACGGCGCGCAACCCTTGAGCGACCGAGTCGGCGTGGCCGTGTGTGCCGCCGAGAGCGAGAGGTTTGCCCGTGACCGCGGCGTTCTCCGTGTGACGCGCGTGCATCGAAACGGTGTCCATGACCCAAGCCATGACGCCTTCGTCGGTCGCGACGTCGGAGGAGAAGATGTCGCGCTCCGGCCCGATGTCGGAGAGAAGTGCTGCGACGTAGCGGCGCACCGCGCGCTCGACTTCGCCGCGGCTGTAGCGCGACGACGCCATGCGAATCCCGCCCGCCGCTCCACCGAACGGAACGTCGAGGACGGCGCACTTCCACGTCATCCAGCCGGCGACGGCGCGCAGTTCGTCCATGCGCAATCCGGCCTGGATTCTGAGCGGCCCGAAGTAGGGCCCGAGTCCCGCATTGTGTTGCACACGGAAGCCGTCGAGCACGGCCATCACGCCGTCGTCCATCTGCACCGGCATCGAGACTTGGATCTCGCGGTCGGGCTTGCGGAGGATCGCGTAGATGTCCGGGTCGAGACCCAGCCGATCGGCGGCCTCGTCGAAGCTCGCCATCATCGTCCCGAACGGGTTCTCGTCCTCGACCGCGTGGGAGATCGGAGCCGGATCGTCGTAGTCGAGTGCCGACAGGTCGCTCGTGCCGATCACGCGAACACCCCCCGCATGCGGTAGACCGTCGCGACGCGATCGATCGAGAGGATATAGGCCGCGATGCGCATCGAGACCTCGTACTTCGCTGCCACCGCGGAGACGTCTTCGAAGGACTTCACCATGATCTGTTCGAGCGAGCTGTTCACGCGCTCCTCGGTCCAGAAGTAACCCATGCGGTCCTGGACCCATTCGAAGTAGCTGACGGTGACGCCGCCCGCGTTCGCGAGAATGTCCGGCACGACCATGATGCCGCGATCGTCGAGCATCTTGCTCCCCGGTGCCGTGCACGGTCCGTTCGCGCCCTCGACGATCAGCTTCGCTTGGATGCGCGCCGCGTTCTCGGTCGTGATCTGGTTCTCGGTCGCGGCCGGGACGAGCACTTCGCAGGGGATTTCGAGCTGTTTCTTGCCGCCTTCGATCGCTTCAGCGCCGGCGAAGCCCTGCAACTTGCCGGTCGCCTTCACGTGCGCGAGCACCGCGGGCATGTCGAGCCCCTTCTCCGAGAGGATTGCGCCGTACTGGTCGCTGATGCTGATGATCTTGTAGCCCTCGCGCTGCAAGAGCATCGCGCCGATGCCGCCGACGTTGCCCGAACCCTGCACGACGACGCGTGCGTCCTTGGGCTGGATGCCGAGCTTCTTGCACGCTTCGCGCGTCGTGAAAAGGACGCCGCGACCGGTCGCTTCCGTGCGCCCGCGACTTCCGCCCAGCGCGATCGGCTTGCCCGTGACGACCGCCGTCGTCGTCTTGCGCATGTGCATCGAGTACGTGTCCATGACCCACGCCATGGTCTGTTCGTTCGTGTTCATGTCCGGCGCGGGGACGTCGCGGTCCGGTCCGAGGATGTCGAGGATCGCGGCCGTGTAGCGACGCGTGATGCGCTCGAGCTCGTTCTTCGACAGCTTGCGCGGATCGCAGATCACGCCGCCCTTGCCGCCGCCGAACGGGACGTCGACGACCGCGCACTTCCACGTCATCCACGCGGCCAGCGCACGCACCTCGTCGAGGTTGAGGTCGGGTGCGTAGCGAATGCCGCCCTTGCACGGACCACGGCTGAAATTGTGCTGAACGCGGTAGCCTGTGAAGACCTCGATGCGCCCGTCGTCCATGACGATCGGGATCGCGACGGTCATCTCGCGGTCCGGTCGCCGCAGGACCTCGCGCAAGCCGTGGTCGAGCCCTAGGTGGTCCGCAGCTGTGTTGAACAGCTGCGCCATGGACTCGAAGGGGTTGAACTCGTTCGCGGGGGCCTTCTTATCGGCAGCGGCGGGGGCGGTGGACATGCGTCGATCCGTGGGGAGTGGCCGCGCGGCCGGAGCGCTCGAATGCGCGCTCGGCGGGGCCGATGGAGCCCGTCAGCGTATTCCGCCGGACCCGGTCGCGCGAGGGGGGGAAGCGCCGTCCGAGGTCTTGGCTCGGGCGCTGGTTAGGATCCGCAGGCCGCATGCGTCCGCTGGTCCTCGACGAACTTCGATCCCTCCTCGAGCTCGAGATCGACCAACCCCTGCGCAGCCTGCAGGGGCGCGAGACATTTCACCATCGGACCCGCGACGGCTCGGGCGTCGTCGTCAAGCGCAGCCGGCCCGGCGCGCGGCCGGGCGGTCTGCGCGAGCACGAGGCGCTGCTGCGGCTCGGCGACCTCCACTTCCCGGTTCCCGAGACCTTTGGTTTCGCGAGTGGACCCCTCGGTTCCGTCGTCGTCATGGAGCGCATCGCCCACGTCGAAACGGCGCGCGAGCGCGCGGCGCATCCGAACAGCATCGTTCGCCGGGCGCTCCTCACGCGCATCGCCGAGCTACTGGGCCGCCTCCACGTCGCCGGTTTCCGTCACCGCGACTTCTATGCACATCATCTCCTCCTGCGCACGGGAACCGACGAGCTCGTCCTCATCGACGTCGGTCGCGCGGGGCGCGCGCCGATGCCGGCTCGGCGTTGGTTCGTGAAAGACGTCGGGGCGCTGATCCACTCGCTGCCTGTGCGGGTCACCGAGCGCGAGCGCTTGCGTTTCGTCGCGCAATACCTCGATGCGCGTGGCATCGACTCGCAGCGAGCTCGACGCAGCTTCGTGCGCGCCGCGTTTGCCAAGGCGCGCCGCATCGCTCGTCACGTGCCGCTCGACGAACGCCCGGACGCTGGCACACGATGAGGACGCGGAACGCACTTCCGCGGCTCGCGATCCGTGCGCCGAATTGGGTCGGCGATCTCGTCATGGCGACTCCGGTGCTCGAGGCCGCGCGCACGAGCGAGCGCTTCTCCGCGGTGCGCATCTTCGTGCGCAAACACCTCGTGGGCGTGCTCGCCGACGGGCCGTGCGCAGACCTCGTCGAACCGCTGTCCTCGGATGCCGACGAAGTTCTCGCGTACGGTGCGGCCGAACCGGGCGCGCTGCGAGCGTTCGAACCCGACGCCCTTCTCTTGCTCACGAATTCGTTCGGCGCAGCACTCCGAGCTTGGCGCGCGCGCGTGCCGATCCGCGCCGGCGCAGCGTTGTCCGGACGTCGATTCCTGCTCACGCATGCGGTCGTTCCGCCGACGCGCGATGGGCGCCGTTTGCCGATCCCGACTGCGCACCTGTTGCGCGACGTCGCCGGACTTCTCGGCATCCTGGTGCCCGATCTGCATCCGCGACTCGGCGTGCGTGCCGCGATCGTCGAGGAGGAGCGCGCACGGCTCACGCGCGTCGGCGTCGACCTCGCGAAGGGCTACGTGCTGTGTTGTCCGGGCGCCGCTTTCGGCGCGGCGAAGTTGTGGCCGCCCGAGCGTTTCGCCGAAGTCCTCGATGCGTTGTGGCTCGAGCGCGGTTGGCGCGGCGTCGTCACCGGAGGTCCCGGCGAGGAAGCGCTCGTCGGCGCAGTCGCGGCGGCGTCCTCACGCGGCGTGATCTCGCTCGCGAAGGAGCCGCGCGACCTCGAACGACTGAAAGCGCTGGTTCAGGGCGCAAAGTTGCTGCTCGTCGGTGACTCGGGACCGCGCTGGTACGCCGCCGCCTTCGATGTGCCCTGCATCAGCGTGATGGGGCCCAACTTCCCCGAGTTGACGGCGACTTCGCTCGAGCGCGCACGGATCCTGCGCGTCGAAGGTCTCGAGTGTTCGCCGTGCCTCGAGCGCGTCTGTCCGTTGGGACATCACCGCTGCATGCGCGACCTCGAGGCGAAGCGCGTGCTCGCGGCGGCGCTCGAAGTCTCGGGATGAGACTCCTCGTTCCACCGCGCCGAGTCCTCGTGCGCGCGCCGTCGTGGCTCGGTGACTTCGTCGCCTGCGAGCCGGTGCTGCGCGCGCTCGAACACCGCTACACGTCGGCTGGATGCCCCGAACGAGTGACGATCGCGGCGCCGGCGCCGTTCCTCGAGCTGCTCGGTTCGCGCTACGCGGGCGTTCGACGACTCGCGTGTCCGCGCGGCATCGATCCCGACCCGCGTGATTTCGGCGAGCACGATGTCGCACTTCTCCTCGACGGTTCGACGCGTAGCGCATGGGCCGCGCTTCGCGCTCGAACTCCTGAGCGAATCGGCTGGTCGAGTGGTGTGCGCGGACTGTTGCTGACCTACGCCTCGCAGCCAGCGTTGGAACGCGGTGGCACTCCGCTCGGGCTCGGTGTCCGTGGTCGCGGACGGCGCCGACTTCCGCGGCCCTTCGCTGCCGCGTGCGTCGAACTCGCGAGCCTCGCGGGACTCGACGTCATCGATCGCGTACCGCGCATCGAACCGAATCCCGCAGCGCTCGAGCGTGTGCGAGCACGTCTCACACAGCGCGGCATCGATCCCGCCGCGCCGTTCTTGGCTCTGAACGCGGGTGGTCGCGCCGGCTCATCGAAGACCGCGGAGCCCGACGTGTTGGCGCGCCTCGCGCGGCCGTTCGACATGCCGATCGTGATCGTCTGTGGGCCCGGTGAAGAACCGAACGCGCGCGCGACGCTGGCAGTGTTGCGCTGTGAACCGGCTCTACTCCTCGACGATCCGCCGCTGGATCTCGTCGAACTGGTCGCCTTGCTCGCGCTGTCGACTGCGTGCGTGACAGCCGACAGTGGGCCTCGTCACCTCGCTCGAGCCCTCGGGAAGCCGATCACCGTCGTGTTCGGCCCCACGGATCCACGGCACACGGCCGAACACGCGCGGAGCGAGCGCCACGTGCGCACCGAGGTCGACTGTGGACCGTGCCACCGCGAACGCTGCCCACTGGACGGCGACCGCGAGCGAGCCTGCATGCGGAACGCGGACAGCGATCGCGTGCCCGCACCGTATTGATCCCGAGGGCACGGTCGCTCGACGAATTCGATCCGCGTCGATCGTGGCGGCGCGCGGCGGTCGGTGCCATGCTCCCGAGCATGCCCCCCCGCATCGACCGCATCGTTCTCGGCCTCCCATTCCTGGTGCTTCTCGGTGTCGCGTGTTCCGAGTCGACGCCGGCTTCGTTACCCGCTCCGACAGTCGCGAGTGCGAGCACGGAGTCGAAGGCACCCGAGGAACCCGCGCTGTCCGAGGAAGCGCAGATGCGGAAGGACTTCGCGAAGGTGATGTCGCCGCCTGAACTCGAGAGCTGTTTCGGGAAGCGCGGTCTCTCCGTGCAGAAACCCGGCGCGACGCCCGGCTACACGCTCGTGATGCCGCTCAACTCGAAGCAGGTCCACCTCGTCGATCTCGCGGGCGCCGTCGCGCACACGTGGGAGACCGGGTTCGCGCCCGGCGGTTGGTGCTACCTCCTCGATGACGGCAGCTTGCTCTATGCCGGCCGAGTCGATCACGACGCCAAGTTCCGCGGCGGTGGCATCGGCGGCGCAATTCGTCGGTTCGCGCCGGACGGAACGGTGCTGTGGCGCTTCGATTTCGCTGAGGAATCGCGCTGGCAACACCACGATCTCGAGCCGCTGCCCAACGGGAACCTGTTGTTCATCGCGTGGGAGCGCAAGTCGCGCGACGAGGCGATTGCGCGCGGCCGACATCCTGATGGCGTTGGCGAAGTCGGGCTGTGGCCCGATGCCGTGTACGAGGTTCGACCGACTCTCCCCGAGGGCGGCGACATCGTGTGGGAATGGCACGCGTGGGACCACCTCGTGCAGGACGTCGACGCCGCGAAGCCGAATCACGGAAAGCTCGTGGATCATCGCGGACGTCTCGACGTGAACGCGGCGTTCGAGCCCGAATCGAAGCAGACCGACGAAGAGAAGCAGCGCATCGAGGATCGCGCGAAGCAGATGGCCGCGCTCGGATACGGCGGCAGCGATGCGCAGGATCCGCCCGTGGCGGACGCGCCGGATTCGAAGGACGCGGACGAGAAACCGCGCGGGAAAGAATGGAACAAAACCGGCGATTGGATGCACACGAACGCCGTCGACTACCACCACGAACTCGATCTGATTGTGCTCAGCTCGCCGGAGCTGTGCGAGATCTTCGTCATCGATCACTCGACGACTACGGCCGAGGCGACAGGCTCGACCGGCGGTCGCTTCGGGAAGGGGGGCGATCTGCTGTGGCGCTATGGGAACCCCGAGAACTACGGCGCTGGCACGAGTGCCGATCGACGCCTCTTCTATCAGCACGATCCGAACTGGCTCTTCGGTGTGAAGGGCGAAGCGCGGCTCATCGTCTTCAACAACGGTGGCGACCGTCCGGGCGGTGATCGATCGTCCGTAGACGAGCTCGTCCTGCCGTTCGACGCCGCGCGCGGCGTCCTCGCGGAGCCGGGGCAACCGTACGGACCGGAGTCGCTCGCGTGGACCTACGAATCGAAGGACACCTTCTATTCGGCGTTCATCTCGGGCGCGCGGCGCCTCGCTTCAGGGAACACGATCATCGCGTCCGGTGCTGCCGGCCGAATCTTCGAGGTCACGCGCGCAGGCGAGATCGTGTGGGACTACGCCAACCCGCTCGGTGGTGACGTGAAGCCGCCGGATCACGCCGGAAAAGCACCGCGTCTCGCGCTGTTCCGCGCGGACCGGTACGCACCGGAGCACCCCGGGATCCGACGCGTGATCGCGAACTGACCGGGCACTCGGCCTTTTTGGCCGAGCAAGCTGCCACGGCGATGCTTGATGCGTGTGCGCCGCTCTTCGACGAGTCGCGAGGGGTGGACGCTAACCTGCTCGCCATGAACTCCCTCGCGTCCCAGTTCCCGTCCGACGTTCCCGACCAGCCCGAGCTCGTCACGATGGAGCGCGAGGGCGACCTCGTGTGGCTCACGATCCAGCGTCCGGACGTCATGAATTGCCTGTCGTTCCCGACGCTGAAGCGCTTGCGCACGCTGTGCGCCGAGCTGCGCCTGGATCTCTCGATCCGCGTCGTCCTGATCACGGGATCAGGCGAAAAGGCCTTCTGCGCCGGCGCGGATCTCAAGGAACGCAAGACGATGCCGAAGGAGCGCGTCCCCGACTTCGTGCGCAACATCCGCGCGGTCATGGACGACTTCGAAGCCTTGCCGCAGCCGACGATCGGCGTGATCAACGGCGTCGCGTTCGGCGGAGGGACGGAGCTCTTGCTCGCGTGTGATTTGCGCGTCGCGGCTCCGCACGCACAGCTCGGATTGACCGAGACGAGCCTCGCCATCATCCCCGGCGCGGGCGGCACGCAACGTCTGCCGCGACTCGTCGGCCGCTCGCGCGCGAAGGACTTGATCCTCACCGGCCGCAAGCTCGACGCGATCGAGGCGGAGCGCATCGGACTCGTGAACCGCATCGCGCCCGCGGGCAAACTGCGCGAGACCGCACTCGAGATTGCGGCGCAGATCGCGAGCAACGGTCCGGTCGCCGTGCGCGCCGCGAAGGCCGCGATCGACGAAGGGGCCGACTTCCCGCTGGAAAAAGGCCTCGAAATCGAGGCACGTTGCTACGAGCGCGTGCTGCCGACGCAGGATCGCCTCGAGGCCCTGGCGGCGTTCGCCGAGAAGCGCAAACCGAACTACATCGGTCGCTGAGGGCGAGGTTCGACCGACCCTCGGGCGAGTCGCGTCGAGGAGTCTCCGAGACCATGGACAAGAATCTCGTCTTTCATCGCGAGCTGCTGACGGCCGTGATCGGCCAATTGCCAACCTTCCACGACTCCGAGGTCCATCGCATCGTCCTCGACCGCGGGAGTGCTGATGGCCCGACGCTCGAAGCTTGCATCCACGTCACGTACGGCGAGACGTCGGAAGTCGCTCGCGACACACTCGTGACCTTCTTGTTCACGGGAGTCGTTCTCACCCGGCTCGAGGACTTTTACCACCAGAATGTGCTCGACGATGTGGAGATCACGGCCGTCGAT
>JAYTBY010000751.1:0-2737 GCA_043736755.1 Planctomycetota bacterium
GATGAACTGCGAGGCGACTACTCTTTCCGACCATGACGCCTCCGACACCGTCCGAGAGTCCGCGCCGTCCGGCGTTCCAGTCCGCGAGGGAGGAGCCGCCCTTCTGGCGCTCTCCCGAGTTCACGCGCTTCGCCTTGTTCGCGCTCGTCGCGCTCGGCGGCGCGGCCGTGTTCCTCTACACGCAACGCGCGAAGGAGACGATCTACGTCGAGCGCAGTGACGGCACCGCTGCCGAAGTCGCATCCGCGGCCAACGCTGCGAACGCCGCCAACGCGCCGGAATCCGCGACCGTCCCGGTCTCGCCCGAGGAGCTCGCCGCGCGCGAGACCTTCCTCTCGACGGCGTTCGAGGGCGCGCTGCGCGACCAGGTCGAAGGCGCCGAGTTCCAGGACTCGACGGGCTACCGCAAGCTGCTCGAGCAAGTCGAGAAGTTCGACCCCGCAGACTTCAGCGCGCGCGTGAAGCGCAACTTCGCTCCCGCCGCGGCACTCGCAGATCCTGCAGGTTGGCGCGGTGAATTCGTCCGAACCGCGGGGATCCTGGGCGACATCGAGCCCCAGCGCCTGGGCCGCCAAGTCAGCGGTCGCAAGGATGCCTGGCGCGCGCAGCTCGGCTCGGGCGAAGAGTTCAACGACCGAATCATCCTGGAGTTCCTCGATCGCCCGTTCCCCGAGCTGTCCCTCGAGGACCTCTATTGGCGCCCGATCGAGATCGAGGGCGTCTTCTACCGGCATGGGACGTACGTCAGCGACGTCCAGAACTCGAAGGGCCAGACCCTCGAGGTCACCTGGACGCTCCCCTGGATCTTCGTGCGCAACGTGCGGCTCCTCGATGAGAGCGTGACGCCGACCCGCACGTTCCTGAACGAACACCCGATGTGGATCCTGGCGGTTCTCGCCTTTGTGATCTTCGGCGGGCGACTGCTAATCTCGTGGGTCCAGAGCCGCCGACGCGGCAAGCGACGGCCCGCCGCTCCTTCGAGCATCCGCGTGATGTTCGAGCAGAAGCTCCGGGAGAAGGGCCTCCCCCCCGCTCCTCCCTCCCCCCCGAAACTCTGAACGACGATGGCCACGGACAAGAACGAAAACGCCGGCGAGCGCCCCCTGTCCATGAAGGAACGCTTGTTGGCGCAGCGTCGCGCCGAAGGTGAAGCGCAGCCCGGATCCGCGCCGGCCGCGGGTGGCTCCGCGCCGCCGCCGTCCCGGCCGAGCGCGACCCCGATGCCCGCGGCGCGACCCGCGACTTCGCGGGCCGCCGCAGTCCCTCCGCCCGCTGCGGAACGAACGGTGACGCCGCGTCCGACGGTGTCCTCGCGTGCGACTGCACCGAAGCCCGAAGCCGCGCCGAAAGCCGCGCGTCGCGATGCGAAGACGATGAGCGCCGATGTCGCGCGTGAGGTCGAGCTCCTGCGCAAGCGTCAGGACAAGTGGATCATGTACGGCTGGGTCGTGGCCGGAGTGATGATCCTCATCGCCGGCGGTGCCTGGCTCTACTCGAAGAAGACCGTGTCGGATCGCGAGAGCGCACGGGTCCTCTACGAGACGACCATGACCAACCTCATGGACGAGTTCGCGGCCACGCAGATCAACAGCATCGATGCCGCGCAGAAGATCCTCTCCCGTGCGGAGGAGACGAAGGCCTTCGTGCGCCTGTCGGACGGCCGCCAGGACATCGGTTGGAAGGACACGTACGTCCCGGGCGTCACGTCGAAGGTCCAGAGCCGCGTGGCCTCCGCCACGAGCTACATCAAGACGCAGACGGAGACCAACGAGCTCGTCAACGGGCTCGCGAGCCTCGAAGCGGCGGTCAAGGACGCAGCCAACAAGAAGCCCGAGGAATTGGTTAAATTGCGCCGCCTTCTAAGCGAATACGAAGCACGCGCCGAGTCGATCGGCACCGAGTTCGAGACGCGTGTCGCGCGCGCGAAGATCGATCTGAACCGCGCCGTGGCGAAGCGGCTCTTCGACGATGCCAAGGTCGTCGCAGCGAAGGGCGAGGCACGCGCCGCGCTCACGGCCTACGCCAAGGCCGAGGACGAGCTGCGCACGCTCATGGACGAGGCCTACACGAGGCGTAACCAGGACGCGATCTCGTGGGTCGAGCCGCTGTACCAGGAAGTGATCACGGAGTCGGACAAGATCTCGACCGCTGCGTTCACGGCCGACGTCATCGACAAGACGCCCTGGACGGACATCCTCGCGAGCCCTGAGATCAAGGGCGCCAATGACGGGTTCAAGGGTTTCCGTCAGGAGAACGGACAGATCGTGATGGTCGGTCCCGACCCGGGCTCGAAGCGCGAGGGCATCTTCTCCGTCGGCGACCTCGAGAACTGGCGCGACTTCGTCATCGAACTCGAGTTCGTGCCGGTGCGCGGTCACGCGAAGCTCTACTGGCGCCTGGGCAAGCAAGTCCAAGCCGCACCGGATGAGGTCCACATCGACTTGTCGGGCAGCGATGGCTACAAGCCGGGCCAGACGTACTCGATCACGGCGACGTACATCGGCAGCAAGCGCACGTTCGAGTACAGCGCGAACCTCGAGGTCGAACCCGACGTGGTCGACGGAATCGGCTGGCGCAAGCAACGCGTCGGCGCGTTCGGTGCCGCGCTCGTGGAAGGCGCGGAGTTCAAGATCACGAAGCTCCGCATCAAGGTGCTGCGCGGCGGCAAGGGCCGCTGAGGTCGGGGTCCGACGGGGACTCCCCGGCGGACCCGGTGGGATACCTAGACGCGGGATCG
>JAYTBY010000752.1:0-5928 GCA_043736755.1 Planctomycetota bacterium
TTCCTGACGGGCCGCTACGTCGCGGACGCCGAAGCGGAAGCCGCGGCGGGAACTGCACCGCTCACTCCCGCGCCGCGCGTGCTCGTTTACTGCGGAGAGACCGCTGAGTTCGCCGAAGTTCGGCCCGACGGCGCTCGTGCGCTCGACGCGATCCGCGCTGCGGGCAGCCTCGGTGCGCTCGGCGCTCGGCTCGACGAGGCTTCGCGCGAGCACCTGGAGCGCTTTGCCGGCGAACTCGCGCGCCGCGGTATCCTCGTCCGTCGCGAAGCGGAAGCCGCCGCACCTCTCCGAGTCACCCGATGAAGTCCAACGACACGAATCCGAAGTCCGAGACGCCGCGCACGACCACGCCAGCGACGGGCCCGAAGACGCGCGAAGAGCGCGGAGCGGAAGCGAAGCTGCCCGAGCTCGACTTCGCCAAGCTCGATCTCACCGTCGAGGTCGTCGAGGAACGAATCAGCCCCGGCGAGACGAACGTGTTCGACAAGTGAGTCGCGCGGTCGCGGCGGGCGGCGAGTCTCACTCGCCGGTCGGTCCGCGAGCTGGCTCAGCCCGTCCTCGCGTCGGGTGACCCGCGCGGGAGGCCTCGAGTGGGGTGACAGTCGCGTAGCGGGGCGAAGCGCGAGTTCGTGCGGCAAGGAGAGCAAAGAAGGGCGGCCAAAGCGGGCCTTCTTGGCCTCTGAGCACGGCCCGCCGAGCTCGACGCCGAGGCGCGAACTCGCGCGAAGCCGCAGTAGCAACCTCTACCGCAGGCTGCGAGACCGCCGCTTCCCAGAGGCTGAGCCTCACCCGACGGGGACGCCCCCGCGGGACCAGGCGAGCCTGACCGGCACGATCCACGGTTCGGGTGGAACCACGGCCCGCCCCCACCCGTCCGGAGAGCGTCAACTCCTCTGACTTTGCGGAATCCTGACAGGATCCGTAAAGGCGGGGTAAGCTCGACGCTAGGTCTTTTTGCTGCCGCGGGACGCCAAGGCTCCGCGGCACTCACTCGGTACCCACTTCACGGCACCTCTCCGGCGCCGGCCTCTCCCATGAAGCACTTCTGGATCCTGTTGTCCCTCGTGACCTTGTCGACGAGCGCATTTGCCGAGGGGGTGAAGCACCCGCCCAAGCAGACGGTGCCGGGAGGATCGCAGCGCCTGCTGCTCCCCACGACCACGTTCATCAATGGTTCGGACTCGTGTGCGACGCCAGACGTCATCACGGGGTTCGGGCCGCACGTGTTCGACAACGGCCTCGCGACGACGGGCGCGGAAGGACAGACCGAGCCTCTGTGCCTCGCCTTCACGTTCACCGCGATCGACCAGGACGTCTGGTTCACCTGGATGGCACCGTCGACGGGCACGGCCACGCTCGACATCTGCTCGAGCGGGAGCACGGTCGACACGAAAGTCGCGGTGTACTCCGGCGCCGGGTGTCCGACGGGTCCCGCGATCGGTTGCAACGACGACGCGTGCGTCGGCTTGCAGACGATCGTCGCTTTCCCGTGCGTCGGAGGCAGCTCGTACGCGTTCCAAGTCGGAACGTACCCCGGAGCAGGTGGTGGCACGGGCTCGTTCGTGCTCGCGGTTGGCGCCGGTCCGGGCAACGACGCGTGCGGCAGCGCGCAACCCATCGCGGGTGTCGGTCCGCACTTCTATGACACGGCGCTCGCGACGACCGGCGCCGAGGGGCAGGCCAACGCGCGCTGCTTCATCTTCGGCGTCGCGGGAATCACCTCCGACGTGTGGTTCACCTGGACCGCTGGCGCGACGGGTTGGGTCGCAGTCGATGCCTGCGCGGGCGGCACCCACGACATGAAGATCGCCGTTTACGCCGGTGGCGGTTGCCCGGCGGCCGAACCGATCATCTGCGACGACGACGCGTGCGGCACGATCGGAGCGAATGCACGGGCCCCGTTCCTCGCGACCTCGGGCCAGACCTACTTGTTCCAGATCGGGAGCTACCCGGGTCAATTCGGCGGGCCGGGTTCGTTCTCGGTGTCGCCTTTCACTCCGGGTGTGGGTGACGAATGTGCGGCGCCGATCGACATCACGGGCTCCGGTCCGTTCAACTTCGACAACTCGTTCGGCGTCACGGGACAGCAGGGTCAGAACGAAGCGCTCTGCGCGAACGAGATGATCACGTTCGACCTGTGGTACCGCTGGACGTCGTTCTGCACGTCGAACGTCACACTCAGCTTGTGCGCGGGCACGAGCCTCGACTCGAAGATCGCAGCGTATGTGGGCTCGACCTGCCCGGCAGGGTCTGCGCTCGCGTGCAACGACGACTTCTGCGCCCCGGGCGGTCCGTCCCAAATCACGTTCGCCGCAACCCTGGGTCAGACCTACATGCTCCAAATCGGCCTCTGGCCGGGCGAAGTTCCCGGCATCGGCGCGTTCACGATCACGACGGGCTGTCCGTCCCCGGTTGGGATCGTCTACTGCAACGGCGACGGCGTCATGCCGCACACCGCCTGCCCGTGCGGCAACAACAGCGCCCCGATGGACAAGGTCGGCTGCCTGTGGTCGTCCGGACTCGGCGGCAGCCTGCGCGCGACCGGCGTCTCGAGCCTTACGGACGACGGCGACGGCTCGGCGTCGGTCCTGCTCACGGGTTCGGCGATGCCGAGCAGCTCGTGCCTCTACTTCCAGGGCACGACGCAGTTGAGCGGTGGCAACGGCACGGTCTTCGGCGACGGGTTGCGCTGCGCCGGCGGGACCATTCTGCGTCTCGACACGGATACGAACGTCGGTGGCACGTCCACCTACCCGAACCTATCGCAACCGCTGCCGATCTCGGTGCGAGGCGCCGTGACGACGCCGGGCACGCGCACGTATCAAGCCTGGTTCCGCAATGCTGCGGCGTTCTGCACGGCCAGCACGTTCAACCTGACGAACGGGGTCGAGCTGACCTGGACGTTCTGATTCGGGATGCGCTTTCGCTGCGGCGATGGCGCGAACCGAAGTGAAGTCGGGCCGCGGAGCAGTCCTGCTCCGCGGCCCGAACTCGTATGTGGAGCGTCGATCAGTCCTTGCCGAAAAGTTTCCCGGCCATCTTGCCGAGCCCACCGAGACCTCCACCACCGCCGAGGCCCTTCAAGAGACCTTCGAGGCCGCCGCCGTTCTTCTGGAGGAGTTGCAGCAAGGTCGGCAGCAACGCGGCGAGTCCGCCCTGCGCCTTCGCGCCGTCGATGCCTACCTGTTTCGCGAGGCTCGCGACATCGATCTTCGCGAGCAGCGATCCGAAATCGCCGCCGAGCACCTTCTCGAGGTCGAAGCCTCCGCCGGAAATCGCGCTGGCCACCTTGTCGCCGGCGGCCGGGACGAACTGCGCGGCCTGCTCCGCGCTGAAGCCGGCTTTCTGCGTCAGATCGGCGGCGAGCTTCGATCCGTGTTGCGCGACGAGGTCTTGGACGAGCTTCGTGAAATCGGTCATGGCAGCCTTTCGTAGGTGACGCCAGGATACGGCGAACCTCGAGCGCGGCTTGGGTGAGAGATGGATCTCGGCACATGGAGCGAGGCGCGCGGACGCTATGAAGACCGCGCGATCGAGGCGCGTTTCCGCGTGCTTGCGCCGGACTTCCCGCGGGCGGGGTATCCCGAGCGGCTGAACGTCTTCTGGCGGATGGCTGAGTCTGGTGACGACGGGCTCGGAGCCGTTCTGGAGCTCGAGAAGCTCGCGATCTTCGAACGCCGCCTCGCCGAAGCGGTCGAAGCGGACCGACACACGATCCTCTCCGTGATCCTGACCTGGAACGGTCGGCGCGAGTTCGTCCTGCACACGGCCGATGTCACGGGGTTCACGCAGCGGCTCGGCTCGATGCCGCACGAGGATGCGGACTATCCGCTCGAGATCCAGGCCGATCACGATCCCGAGTGGGCGTACGATCGATCGGTGACTCCTCCGGGTCCGCGGAGCGCTTGATCGGTGACGGTGGAGTGACCTTCGACGCACGAGCCTGTTCCGCGCGAAGAGACGCGGACCTCTTGGGCGCACACGCTGATCATTTCGGAGACGCAGGAGCCGGCTTCGTCGGCGCGAGCAGGCTGACGATCGGCGCGAGCTGTGCGATGTCCGAGAATTCGGCGCCCGATTCGCCCTGTCGCACGACGACGAGATTCCACGACGGGAACAGATAGAGCCGCTGCTTCCCTTTCCCGGCCGCCATGGCGAAGTCCTTCGGAAAGCTCGCGAAGAGAGCGGGGCCGAGCTTCGCGATCTCGCGCTCCGTCCGCTCCTTCAACAGACGCTTCGCGAGCGGACCATCGGTGACGTCGGACTCCGCATCGAACCCGAGCCAAAATGTCAGTCCGTAGCGCGGATTCGCCGGGCTCGGCTCGAAGCACTGAGCGAGCAGCTTCGGATCGAGGATCGGTTCGGTCTCGGGTGCCGAGCGACCTCCGCGCACCAGAAATGCACCGAATTTGGCCCATTCGCGCGCCGTGAGGAACGCTCCGTGCGGCAGCGCGGGCTGGCCCTCCGCGTCGCGCGTCCACCGCGCGTACGAGAGCCCGATGGGCTTCAACACGCGTCGTTCGAGATAGGCCAGCGGATCCTCGCGCTTCTCGACCAGCTTGCGCTCGAGCAATGCGCCGAACGCGAAGTACGCGGCGGGCCCGTAGCGAAACACCGTGCCCGGTTCCGAGACAGCCGGCACGGTCAGCGCGGCGGCGTACTTGTCGCGCGTGCGTGCGCCCTGCAGAAGTTCATGGGATGGATCGAGACCGCACGAGAGATTCAGCAGGTGCCGCACCTCGATCTTCGAGCGGCGCTCGTCGTACTTCCATTCGGTCAAGGTCGCGCTCGCGGTCTCCTCGAGCGTCAGGATCCCGTCCGCAACCGCGCACATCGCCGCGATACCCCAGAAACTCTTCGTGCCGGATGCGAGCGCGTGCGCGACATCGGGCCCATTTCCATTCGGGTAGTCCTCGAACACGATGCGTTCGTCGCGCCAGACGAGGAAGGAGTGGCCGTCGCGCTCGGCGGAATAGCGCGCGGCGGTGCGACACGCTTCGAGGAACGGATCGACAGGCACGGCGACGTCCGTCGACGTCTGGAGCACAAAGATCGCTGCAGCGAGGAAGTTCATGATTGGGCCAGAGGAACACTGGGACGCGCGCCCGGTTTCGCACACCACTCCATCCTCATGCACCAAGATCCTGATCCGACCCAGAATCTTTGAGGTCGACCGTGCCGCGATCTCGATCGAGGGGGTCGATGCACGAAGAGGGCAGCGCCTTCCTCGAGCGCGTTCGGATTCACCCGGCGATTCGTCGCCCCAGGACCGAGCGGCAACGTCCAACACAGCGAGCTGTCCCCTCGAGAACGCGGCCTTCCTGGTCTCGGCGTCGGCCACCCCTAGAAGAGCCACGTCTCGCCGCGGAGAGCGAGCGCTCTCGCACACCAGGGTGTGCAGTCGTGCCGAGGATCCCGACGCTTGCTTCGCGCGCGCCGAGGCCGCCCGCTGGACGATTGCCTGCCCAACGCCAGGGCGAGGAATGAGCCTCGCGTGGCTGTTGGGCGCGCGAGTCAGTGGGCATTCCTTGTTTCTTCAGCACCAGCCGTCTCGGCGTCACCTGGTGACGAATCCTCGACACACGGACGCCATCTCTCTGTGTGAAGAGATGGCGCCTACAGGCAAAGAGAGAGCATCTGCGCCGCCCCGCCGCGTTGAGCGCCTGAATTCTTCACACCCTCAGAGTGTCCGGTACCCCACGCGGAGGCCCACGGCGCGCATTTGTTGCCCGCAGCACGGAAGCACACGGCGCGCGAATTGCACCGGTCGTAGACTCGGAACAGGCGCACATCCCACAGGCCTCGCGGCACTGACACCATGAGTTTTCGTCCCATCCTCATCCCGTTGACCCTCAGCGTGCTCGCGACGAGTGCGCTCGCCGGCCAACTCGTCGCCGTCGATTCGAACCGCACGCTCTACGCGATCGA
>JAYTBY010000753.1:0-5925 GCA_043736755.1 Planctomycetota bacterium
CCCATCCCGCGGATCGCGCGGCGTCGGCCCACGCCTCGAGCCGTTCGACGGGGCCGGTGAGGAGCACGCGTTTCATCGCTCGCGCGCCGCGTCGATCAACCGCTTCGCACCGGCGGCGGCCATGCGTTCCGCGAGAGATCGGCCCAGCGCCTCGGCGTCGTCGATCGAGCCGTGGATCGAATCGTCGATGCACTCGCGCCCGTCCTGCGACAGGACGCGGGCGACGAGCGTGATCACGTCGTCGCGCGCGCGAGCGTGCGCGCCGAGTGGAGCGTTGCAGCCACCGTGCAGAGCGTGAAGCAAAGCGCGTTCGGCCAAAGCCTCGGCCGCGGCCTCGCGATCGCAGATGCGGTCCAAGTGTGCGCGCGTCGCGACGTCGTCGGCGCGACACACGAGCCCCACGATGCCTTGACCCGGTGCGGGAACGGATTCGTCGCGCGTGAGGATCTGCGTGATTCGGCCGGCCAGGCCCAACCGTTCGAGGCCCGCGCGCGCGAGCACGATCGCGTCGGCGTGGCCGGCATCGAGCTTGGCGAGCCGCGTATCGACGTTACCGCGGATCTCGACGATCGCGAGGTCGGGTCGTATGCGGCGCAGCATCGCCGCGCGGCGAACGGAGCCCGTCGCGATGCGTGCGCCCTGGGCCAAGTCCGCGAGCTTCGCGCCGTTGCTCGAGACGAGGACGTCCTCGGGTGATCCACGCGCGAGCACGCTCGCGAGCACGAGGCCGTCTGGAAACGTGGTCGGCACGTCCTTCAAGCTGTGCACGCCCGCGTGCGCACGTCGCCCGAGCAGCGCCGCGTCGACCTCCGCGGTGAAGATGCCCGTGCGTCCGAAGTGCGCGAGCTCGGTCGTCTGATCGCGATCTCCCCCGGACTTCACGACGAGAATCTCGACCGCCAGGTCAGATCGGCCTGCGCGCAACGCCCTCGAAGTCGCCTCCGCTTGCCACATCGCGAGCGCACTGCCGCGTGTCGCCAGCACGATCGGCGTAGCGCTCACAAGTTCTCCAGGAAGCGTCGATACTCGATCTCGAGCGCCGCCTCGGAGCTGACGTTGCGCGCGCCGGCCTTCATCTGCTCGAGCGCTGCGTCGAGCAGACGCTTCGTGAGTTCGTGCGCCAACTGCACCTCGCGTGCTTCGCTGCGCGCACCGGAGTGCGCGTCGAGCGTCGTTTCACGGATCTCCTCGAAGCGCCGGCGCATGTCCGTGATCGCGGGCGTGAAGGCCGAGTACGTGCGCGACGTCATGTACTTGTGGATCTCGGCGACGAGGATCGCCGTCGTGTCCTCGGCGGCGACGACACGGCCGTGTTCGTTCTCGCGCACAACCTTCTGCAGGTCGTCGAGATCGTAGACGAGCAAGTTCGGGCTCAGATTCGCGACATCCGCGGCCACAGCGCGCGGCACGGACAAATCGAGGACGAGGAGCGGCTTGTCGCGCCGACTCACGGCGCGCCGATCGAAGTGGCGCGCTTCGACGGGCGGTGTCCCCGCTTCGACGCAAGCGACGACGAGGTCGACCCGCGCGATCTCGGCGGCGAGCGCGTCGAGCCCACAGGCTCGCGCTCCGAAGTCGCGCGCGGCCTCCACGGCGCGCTCGACCGTGCGATTCGCCAGCGTCAGCGCGCCGATCCCGCGCTCCTTCAAGTGTTGGGCGACGAGCAAACCCGTCTCGCCCGCGCCGATGACGAGCGCGGATTCGTCCTCGAACGTGCCGAAGACGCGCGCTGCCAGATCGACGCCGATCCGCGCGACGGACAATGATCCTTGACCCAAGTTCGTGTCGGTGCGTACGCGTTTTCCAGCATGCAACGCCTGTTGGAGCAGTGGCCGCAACACAGGACCCAAGGCGCCGACCGACGACGCGGCTTCGACGCCACGCTTCCACTGCGAGAGGATTTCGCTTTCACCGAGGACCAGGCTGTCGAGCCCGCTCGCGACGCGGAACGCGTGGATCACGGCGGCCATGTCTTCGAATGCATACGTCACCGAAGGATCGGCGTTGCGGAAGAGCTGCGCGCGCGTCGCGGCGAGCAAGTCCTTGCCGCGCGATCCGACGACGATCGCCTCGGTGCGGTTGCAGGTCGAGAGGACGAAGCACTCGTCGACGCCGTCGAGCGCGCGTATCGACGTCAGCGTGCGTTCGAGATCGGCACTGCTCACGACGTAGCGCTCGCGCACCGCGATCGTGGCGGTCCGATGCGAGAGTCCGACGAGGACGATGGCGGGACGCGGGTCCATCGTCACACCGCTCCGTGGAAGGGATGCGGGAAGAGCGCGAGCACCCCCGAAAGGAGCGCGAGCCCGAGGCCGCTGGCCGCGGCCCACGATGCGCGCCGCGCACCCAGACCCGGGATCTTCTGGGAGAACGCCACGACGCCGAAATGGAGCCACAGCACCAGAGAAACGAGCACTTCGGGATGTCGGTACGCGAAACCGGGTGCATTCTCGGCATGCGCAAGGCCGATGCCGACGTTGAGGCCGACGGAGAGACCGAGGAACCCGAGAAGCGCCGCACGCCGCGTCATCTTCGCCAGCGTGTCGAGGTTCGGCAGCCGCTCGAGGAACGCGCTGAAGCGTCGGTCTCGAATGGATCGGAACAAGACGAGCCACAAGATTCCGTGCAAGCCTGAGAGGAACAGTGCCGCGAGCGCCACGCAGCTCGTCGCGACGTGGGTGATCTGCAGCGGGCCCATGCCGTTCAGCCGCGGGATGGGATCGAGATGCACGCTCGACGAGGCCGCGAGTTGCAGTGCCGCGACGAGTCCGAGCACGAGTCCGCCCGATCCCGTGTGAGCCGCATCACGCGCGACGATCGCCCACAGTGCGGCCGTGGCGAAAGCACACGCCGAGACGACGGTCCACATGTCGACGATCGGGAAGTGATCGACGCGAGCCGCGCGCAACGCGAAGTCGCACGCATGCAGGACGAGTGCCGCGCGCAAGCTCCAACGCGCCGCGCCGTTGCGGCCGAAGGCGAACGAGCCCGCTGCGGTCGCGTACGCGAGCGGCAGCGTCACGGCGAGCGCCTGCAACGCGTTCACGATCGTTCCTCCGTCTCCTCGAGGATGCGATCGGCTGTCGAACGGCCCGAACTGAGCACGTTCTCGACCGAGACTCCGTCGACCCAGGCCCCAGCAACGTAGAGGCCGCGCGCACGCTCACGCAGCGCCTCGCGGACGGCCGCGACGCGATCCGCGTGACCCGGCGAATGGCGCGGGATGACCTCGTTCCAGCGTTCGACGTGGACGACGCTCACGCGCGGAGCGGCCGCTCCGATCGCGAGCGAGAGGTCCTGCTCCGCGAGCCGCGCGAGTGCGGAATCGTCGAGGTGCGCGACGTCCAAGCCGCGGTAGAAGCTCGCGACGGAGCGTGCTCCGCGCGGCGTGCGATGAGGGAATAGGTTCGTGACGAAGATCGTACCGAGCGCGCGCGGCGCGGGACTCGCTCGTCCGTCTTCCGTGGGCGGGACGAGGTAGCCGAAGCCGCCGGGCAACGCGTCGAGCGCGTTCGGAGCGAAGCCGAGACCGACGAGGGTCACGCTCGCATGTTGCACGGCTCGAATCGTCGAGAGCTCGTCACGCTCGAGCACGCCGGCGAACAGCTGCGCCGCGATCGGAGCGGGAGTCGTCACGAGGACGTCGTCCGCGACGGTCCCGAGACCGTCGGCGGTGCGGACGAGCCAGCGCGATCCGAAACGCTCGATGCCGATCACACGCGTCCGCGTGCGAAGTCGGTCGCCCAAGCGTCGCACGAACGCATCGACGAGCTCTTGCAGGCCGTTCGGGAACGAAACGAGAGCGTTGCGCGGCAGATCGGGCCCGGGAAGTACCTCGCGCTGCGCGAACGAGCGCGCCGCGACTCCGCGCAAGATGCTGCCGTGCTCGCGCGCGAGCTCCCACAGTCGCGGGAACGCAGACCGTGCGCCGAGTTCATCGAGTTCCGCTGCGTGGATGCCGCGCACGAATGCACCTGCGAAGAGGCGCGATGCTTCACGACCGAGGCGCTCGTCGAGGAACTCCCCGAACGTCGGCTCGGGTTCGTCGCCGCGCGGCGGGACGAAGCGTCGGAACGGCTCGCTGAGGAGCACACGCTTCGCTTTCCAGGACAGCAACTCCGTCGTGAGGATGTCCGACGGCTTGCCCGGCAACGCGCGCAACCTCCCGCGATGCCACAACCAGCGCGTCTTCGCCCCCGGATCCGCGCGTTCGAGCTGCGACGACAGCCCGAGCTCGTCGACGACGCGCCGAAACGTCGCGGATCCTGCCTGGATCGTGTACGCCGATCGCTCGAACCGAAACCCGTTCTTCACGACGGATCCGACTACGCCGCCCACGCTCGCGCTCGCTTCGAAGACGACGACGTCGCGATCCGCGCTCGCGAGCCGCTGCGCCGCCGCGAGACCCGCCAATCCGCCTCCGACGACGATCGAACGCCTAGCCATGAACCCAGCAGGTTAGGTTGCGACCCGCACCGGTCCAACAGGCGCGGCGGGAAGCGCAGACGAAGCTGCGCAACGCCTAGGAGGAGACGGGCACGTCCAAGTACACGACGCGCGATTGGGCGGCGTGGGTGCTGACCGGTGACCCGGACTGAGCGGCTTGGCCGTCGACGACGTTCACCACACGCCGGGCACGAGCCGCTTCGTTCGTGCGGCGTACTCGTCGTAGTGCGCGCCGAAGGTGTCGCGCATGAGCCGTTCCTCGGGGCCGAGCCGCAGGGCGACGAGCAAGACCATCACTACGAGGTATGAAGGCCCGACGATCGCGTTCGGAACCACGACGGCTTGACCGACGCAGAAGACGAGGAGCGCCGTGTACATCGGATGTCGGATTCGTCGGTAGACGCCTTCCGTCACGAGGCGGTGACCTTCGCGGACTTCCAACGTGATCGACCAGTTCGTTCCGAGGTCCGTATGCGAGCGGTGGAACAGCCACAGGCCGATCGCATACAGGATCGATCCCGTGGCGAGCGGCACGAGGCGCAGCTCGTATTCGGCGCGCGCGAAAACGTCGGACCAGACCCACACGAGCGGGACGAAGAAGCCGAGCCACGCGAGCGACAAGACTGCGATCTCGAGAGTGGTCTTGGCGCTGCGCGCGACCTTCACCGAGCGACTCCGATGCCCATGCGGCGCGCGGATCGCGATCATCGCGACGGTCGCGGCGAGGACGACCGTCTTCGCATACCAAGGATTCATGCGCGGGACAGTACGGCGTCCGATCGAGCCGCGCATCACCTGACGACCAGGACATCCGGTCGGCATGTCGGGCCTCGCGCTGTGTATGGTGCTCATCGTTCGCAGATCTCTGCGGCGTGAGGTCGAGCACCCGAGGACGAATCATGAGCATGCACACTGAAGACCCGTCGTTCTCCCGTCGCGCCGTGCTCGTCGCCGGCTCGGCGGCTGCGCTCGCTGCACATGGGTTGGCGCTCGCTGGCCCCGTTGAAGAGCCGCCGGCCGCATCGGGAGTTCCGCGTCCGGCCGACGAGTTCCAGCTCGCACCGCTACCGTGGAAGGACGACGCGCTCGCGCCGGTGATCAGCGCGAACACGATCGCGTTCCATTACGGCAAGCATCACAGGGCGTACGTCGACAATCTGAACAAGCTCGCTCTGGAGAAGAAGAAGTACGGCGTGATGAACCTCGAGTCCGTCGTGAAGGCGAGCTACCGCGAGCTCGCGGACGCGGCGGTCTTCAACAATGCGGCGCAGGCTTGGAACCACACGTTTTATTGGGACAGCCTCAACCCCAAACCGACAGCGCCTGTGGGGACGCTACTCGGGCGAATTCAGGCTGATTTTGGCGGCATCGACGCGTGCAAGACGCGACTCGCGGACGCCGCGAAGAGTCACTTCGGCAGCGGCTGGGCTTGGCTCGTCGTGGAAGGGGGCAAGCTCGCCGTGGTCACGACTTCGAACG
>JAYTBY010000754.1:0-5922 GCA_043736755.1 Planctomycetota bacterium
AACGCATGGTTCTTCGCGAGGCTCTGCCCGTACATCGCGGCTAGACCGACGAGGTCCACTTCGCCGAGAGCGTGTGCTGACCGAGGTCGAGCCAGAGCGGAGTCCAATGCCCCTGGATCTCGGATTCCCTCGAGCCCGCCGTGCGATGCGAGTGCACGACGGTGCAGGGCGAGTACGAGTTCCATGGTCAGCCAGACCGGTCCGTCGGTCACTGGGCGAGCTCGCGCAGCGTGTTCGCGTACTTTCGGAACGCGCCTTCGGCGACGTCGAGCCCTTCCTGCATCCCCGCGTGACGACCTGGTCCAACGCCGACTTCTCGCGGACTGGCTAGGTAGACGGCGTCGCCTTCACCAACGCCCATCGCGTGCGCCATGTCCGCAGACAATTCAACCGCGAGGCGCCCCTCGATCCGAGTCACGACGAGCTTGTAGATCACGGTTTCAGTGTACCTCCGTCGTCGACACGATCCGCCGCCCGAGCAGCGCTGGATCGCGCTTCATGACCGCGCCGCTTGGTCGAGTCGCGGCACCGCGGCTTCGAGCAGGTCGCAGAAACGCTGCGACGCTTGCTTGCCCGCATCGACGACTTCCTCGTGGTTCAGCGGGCCGGGCGCGAGTCCGGCGGCCAGGTTCGTGATGCACGAGATCGCGGCGACGCGCATGCCCACGGCTCGCGCGGCTTGGGCTTCGCACACGGTGCTCATCCCGACTGCGTCCGCGCCGAACGACGTCAGGTAGCGGATTTCGGCCGGCGTTTCGTAGCTCGGTCCGAGCACGCCGACGTAAACGCCCCGCTCGAGCGGCACGTTGCTCGCGCGCGCCGCCTCGTCCAGAGCGAGGCCGAGCTCGGCGTCGTACGGGTTCCCCGCGCCGCGCTCGCTCGGCAGGAGCGAAGTCCGCCCCTGCAAGTTCACGTGATCCGTGATGCGCATCAGGGTCGGGGGAGTCCATTCGCGCTTCATCCCGCCAGCCGCGTTCGTCAACACGAGCGCGCGGACGCCGATGCGACCGAACGCACGGACGGCGCGCGTGACTTCGTGCGCGCTCCAGCCTTCGTACAAGTGCACACGTCCCTGTTGAACGACGACGCGTACTCCGCCTACATCACCCACGACGAGTTTTCCCGCGTGACCCGGGACGCTGCTCTGCGGCATGCCGTCGATCGCGGCGTACGGAATCACGGTCGCGTTGCGAACGCGCTCGACGAAGTCTCCGAGGCCGGAGCCGAGGACCAGCGCCACACGCGCTCCCTCGACCCCGTGTGCGCGCAACGAACTCGCGAGCCGGTCGACGGAATTCTCCACGGCGAGAGGGCTCACAGGAGCGCTCCGGCGACGCACGCCATCATCCACGTCGCGATCGCGCCGCCGAGCATCGCGCGCAATGCAATCCGCGAGATGTCCGCCTTGCGCTCGGGCGCGAGCGGTGTGATGCCGCCGATCTGGATACCGACTGACGCGAAGTTCGCGAATCCGCACAGCGCATAGGCGGCCATTTTCGCCGACCTTTCGTGCTCGAACACGGAGGGGCCTCCCGAACCCGGCAGCATGTTTCTCATGGCGTCGTAGGCGATGAACTCGTTCAGCGCGACCTTCGTGCCCATCAAGCTGCCGAACAGTTGGCAGTCGTTCCAGCCATCGACTCCGGTGATCCACGCGAGCGGCGCGAGCACCCAGCCGAAGATGCGGCTGAGCGAGAGTCCGCCTTCCAGTCCGGCCTGTCCACCGAGCCACTCGAGCGGCCAGTTGACGAGGGCGACGAGCGCTGTGAACGCGATCAACATCGCCAGCACGTTGAGCCACAACTTCAAGCCGTCGGTCGTGCCGTTGGCCGCGGCCTCGATCACGTTGTGCGCGTCGCGCTCGAAGCGCAGCTCGACCTTGCCCGACGTCACCGGCACTTCGGTCTCAGGGTACATGATCTTCGCGACGACGAACGCTGCCGGCGCGGACATCACCGAAGCGGCCAAGAGGTGCATGCCGTACTCGGGCCCGATCATGCCGATGTAGATCGCCATGACGGAGCCTGCGATCGACGCGAACCCGCCGACCATGAGTGAGTTGAGCTCCGAGTTCGTCATCCGCGCGACGTAGGGCTTCACGACGAGCGGCGCTTCGGTCTGCCCCAAGAAGATGTTGGCCGCCATCGCCGTCGCTTCCGCGCCGGAAACGCCGAGAAAAGTGGTCATCACGCGCGCGAGCGCCCACACGACGACTTGCATGACGCGCAGGTGGTAGAGCACCGACATCAGCGTCGAGAAGAAGATGATCGCAAGCAGTCCGGTGCCTGCGAACGCGAAGACGAAACCGATCTTCCCGTCGGCGAGAGGGCCGAAGACCATCCGCGCGCCAGGCTCCGTCAGGCCGATCAAGTGCGTGGTGAGATCGGTGAGACCCTGGAAGACGCGCTGACCGAGCGACGTTTTCAGAACGACGAGCGCGAGCACGAACTGAAGCCCGAGTCCCCACAGCACCGTGCGCCACGGGAAGCGATTCCTGTGCGTCGAAAGCAACCAGCAGATCACGCAGAACATCGCGATGCCGAAGAGCGTGCGCAGGATCAGCATGGCGAGCACCGACTTCCGAGCATGGTGAGTTCGCTGCCGCTCGTGCTGGCACGATTCATCGTCCTCGCCCGACACAGCAACGTACGTCGCGTCCGTGGCATGGCCTCCGCCCGAGAGTGGCTCGCCGCACGTCCAATGCTCGCGATCAGAGAGCAGGCCCGTCGTCGCTCGCTCGGACGCGCGATGCCACCGGACAAGAGTTGCGCGCAGGCGTCCGCTCTCGAGCGGAGCTCCGCAAGGAACGGTGTTGCTCTTTCGAAGTACCCTCGACGACCGTGGGCTTTCGCGATCGCGGACACAGCCTCGACGTGCAGAGGGAATGCGTCGATCGCGGCGTACCCAAGACTGCGCTCGCAGTCCCACAGCCGGAGCTGGGCGAGACCGATCAGGATGGGCAGGCCGAAGCGCGCGCGGGGGAGGGTCACACGGACGAGGCTAGCGCGGTCCCGACGCGCAGTCGACGACGCGTACGGTGTGAGGACTTGTTCGGTGCGACGTTACCCACGGGATGTTCGCCCGCATCCGTGACCATCCGCACGGCTGGTCGCTCCTCGGTCGCGAGGGCACCGCATCGCCGCCAACCGGTGCGAAGGAGCCAACTGCGCGCAACGCACCACGCTCGACCGGCCCGCGCCACGCGGTTGCGCCAACCGTCGAACCAGGGGCCGGAGCTGCACGCGTCGATGCCGATGAGATTCGCCCCGTGCTTGCGCGCATTCTGAAGGACGTAGACGAGCGCGTTGCGTACATCTCGCGGCGACTTCAGCGTTCGAGCGTGGTAGCGGTCCGCGAAGACAGTGCCGCGTCGATCCCACAGGCGATTCAGCCCCTTCGCGATGCGAACGAGCAGACCCTGCATACCCCGCGCGAGCGCGCGCGCGTCCTCGGCCTCGACGATCAAGTGCAGTTGGTTCGTCTGGATCGAAAACTCGACGAGCCGAAACCCGAATCGGTCGGATCCAGCGCTCAGTTTCTCGCGCAAGCGCGCGACGGCGCCTTCACGGCGCGAGTTGGGCAAGCCGCTACGAGCCGCGTCGTGACGAGCACCGGCTCGTGGCGTGTGAGCGGCGACCTCGTTGTGTGACAGACGAGCGCGCGGGGGCCGCGAGGTTTGCGTCCAGCTCCAGGACGAGCACCGCCGCGACGGAAGATCGTGAGTTGACGCTGCGATCGGTCCTTACTCATGAAGTCCTCCATCTCCATGAAGCTCGGCGCGGGAAGTGAAACCAGATTTCGAGCGGGGTCTTACACGAGGCAACCGGACGACTCTTCGCGATCGATTCGGCAGAGATTGGCCGCTCGCGGAAGTCCAGCCAGAGCGCGTGAGTTCACAGGATTGGCCGCACGGACTTGACGTGTTCCATCGCTTCGAACTCGAAGGTCGTTGCCTCGATACCCGCGAGGCCTACATCCCCAGGGTGGCGATCCTCGACTTCGACGCACCGATGCGCAGGAGTGGTGATCGAATCTGTGCCGATTCGATCGGTGCAAGCGCGTCAGCACTTCGTGCGCCCCTCGCGTATCACCGCGAACAGTGGCCTGATCGCCGATCGAGGGCACACGACGCATCGATGCGCGAAGCAGATCTCAGAACGTGTGAAGAACTCTCCGCTCTCGCGCTACGAAATGGCGTCACTGGATCCTGAGAGGCTGCTTGCTCGATTTCCTCCCGCGCGCCCGGAGCTACGCTGCATCCAGAGGTCGAGAATGGATGTGCTCGAGGTTTCGAGGGGCGAGCAGGTGGGCTGTGCCGGCGCCTGACAGGGATCGCGCTCAGGATCGATTCGGCAGAGATTCGCGAGCCCACACTTCGGGCAGGTTTCGAGGCACAGGGGTGGCCGGCGATCAAGGCGCGATCGGCCTTCTGAAGATCGGTCAGCCCGACCAGGTCTCGCGCACGAGCGGCGCGACCGCGGCCTGTCCGCCGATCGAGATCGCAGCGGATAGATGAGAGCGACAGGCATCGAGGCCGCGGCCGGAGTGGTGGATTTCGCAGAGAACATCGCCCTTTTCGACGCGTTCGCCGGTGCGGCGGCGCCAGACGAGCCCGACGGCGGGATCGATGACGTCGTCGATCTTCACGCGACCTCCGCCGAGCGCCGCGGCGGCCCAACCGACTTCGCGCAGGTCGCGGAAGGCGAGAAAGCCCGCCGATTCGGCCTTCCACGGATCGACATGCCCTGCGCGCGGGAGCAGCGTCGGATCGCTCACGATCCGCGGGTCACCGCCCTGCTCGCCCACGACGAGCTCGAACACTTTGCGAGCACGACCGGAGTCGAGAGCGTCCGCGATCTGCCGCTTGCCGTCGTCGAGCGTCGGCGCGCGACCGGTGAGTCGCAGCATCTCGCCGCCTTGCAGCAGCACGAGTTCGCGTAGGTCCGCGGGCCCGCCACCTTCGAGGCACTCGAGGCTCTCGATGATCTCGAGCGCGTGCCCGACTGCCGCGCCGAGCGGCCGATCCATCGCGGTGTGGAAGGCGCTCGTACGCAGGCCCATCGAACCCGCGAGTTCGATCATGACGCGCGCGAGCTCGGCGCCTCGTTCGATCTCGGGCAGGAACGCGCCTGAGCCGAACTTCACGTCGAGGACCAGCGCATCGAGTCCCTCGGCGAGCTTCTTCGAGAGGATCGAACTCGCGATGAGCGGGATCGACTCGACGAGACCCGTCGCGTCGCGCAGTTGGTAGAGCTTGCGATCGGCCGGCACCAGCTCTTGAGTCTGCGCGCCGAACGCGACGCCCGTGCGACCGATGACGCGGTGCATCTCGTCCTCGGAGAGCCGCACGCGGAACCCCGGGATCGCCTCGAGCTTGTCGAGCGTGCCGCCCGTGTGCCCGAGTCCGCGACCGGAGATCATCGGCACGGCGACGCCACACGCGGCGACAGCCGGCGCGAGCGGGATCGAGACCTTGTCGCCGATCCCGCCGGTCGAGTGTTTGTCGGCCTTTTTCTGCGGCAATTCGTCGAACGCGAGTCGACGGCCGGACTCGAGCATCGCGCGCGTCCACGTCGCCAATTCCCGCGGCAGCATGCCCCGCGTGAAGATGCACGCGACGAGCGCCGCCGCTTGGTAGTCCGCAACCTCGCCGCGCACGTACGCGTCGAGGAACCAACGCATCTCCGCTTCGGAGAGTTCGCCTCCGTCGCGTTTCGTGCGAACGACCGAGCGGGCGTCCATCAGTGCTCCTCTCCGCGCGGAGCGTTGCGCACGCGGATCCCTTCCAGCGCGAGCTTCGTCGAAGGCAACGCCAAGTAGATGCCGCTCGCCACGAGCAGACCGCCGAACGTCCAGCTCCGGAACAGCACGACGGCACCCACCGCCACAGCCAAGCAAACGATCGCCCCCGAGATGCGTGCC
>JAYTBY010000755.1:0-13468 GCA_043736755.1 Planctomycetota bacterium
CGTGGCGCAAGAAGGGCACGAAGAAGGGCGCCGGCATGATGAAGATGCCCGCGATCACGGACCAAGAAAACCTGTACAAGCGCGGGAACCAAGGTTGGCTCGACGTGTGGTTCCCGCTCGACCTCGAGATGGAAACGAAGGGCGCTGACGCCGTCGAGCTCCAGCTCGTCGACGAGAAGAACAAGTTGTTCGGCAAGATCGAATCGTCTTGGAAGGAGTGAGGTTTGCTCGACATCAAGTACATCCGCGCGGAACCCGAGGCCGTGAAGGCTGGCGCGGCGAAGAAGCGCATTCCGCTCGATCTCGACGCGATCCTCGTGCTGGACAAAGAAGTCCGCGAGGCGGGCGTCGCGATCGACGACATGCGCAACCGTCAGAAGACGGCGAGCAAGCGCATCGGCGAAGCGCCGGCGGCGGATCGCCCGAAGCTCGCCGAAGAACAGAAGCACGAGAAGGCGGCGCTCCAGGATCGCGAGAAGGAACTCGCCGCGTTGCAAGCGCGGCTGCGTGAGTTGCTCCTGCGCGTGCCCAACGTCCCCGCGGCCGAAGTCCCCGAGGGCCGGGACGACAGCGAGAACGTCGAGATCAAGAAGTGGGGGACGCCGCGGAAGTTCGACTTCGAGCCCAAGGACCACATCTCTCTCGGCGAGCAGAACGACTGGATCGACGTCGAGCGCGGGGCGCGCATCGCCGGGTCACGGAACTACTTCTTGAAGGGCGACCTGTCGCTGCTCGAAGGCGCCGTGATGCGCTACGCGCTCGAACGCATGGTCAAGAAGGGGTTCGTGCCGATGTCCGTGCCGACGCTCGTGCGGCGCGAGGTCATGGTCGGCACCGGCTACTTTCCCGGTGGCGAGGATCAGGCGTATCGCTGCGATGATCGCGACGACCTCGTGCTCGTCGGCACCGCCGAAGTGCCGGTCACGGCCTATCACCAAGACGAGATCCTCGACTTGAAGTCACTGCCGCGGAAGTACGTCGCGTTGTCGTCGTGCTATCGGCGCGAGGCGGGCACGTATGGCAAGGACACGCGCGGCCTCTATCGCGTGCACCAGTTCCAAAAGGTCGAGCAAGTCATCATCGACGTCGCCGATGCTGCGGTGAGCCTGGCGCACCACCACGACATCGTGAAGAACGCCGAGGAGGTCCTGCAGGCGTTGGAACTCCCGTACCGCATCGTCAACGTGTGCGGCGGCGACCTCGGCGCACCGCAGATCCAGAAGTTCGACATCGAGACCTGGATGCCATCGCGCAAGAACTACGGCGAAACGCACAGCGCGAGTCGGTTCCACGAGTACCAAGCGCGACGGCTCGACATCCGCTACCGCGATGCGCAGGGCACGGTGCGTGTGTGTCACACGCTGAACAACACGGTCGCGGCGAGTGTGCGCATGCTGATCGCGCTGATCGAGAACCACCAGGAAGCAGATGGCAGCGTGCACTTGCCGAAAGTTCTCTGGCCCTACATGGACGGGCGCGAGCGGATCGTGGGGTAGGTACGGAGCCCGGCTCGACTCCGCCGTGAGCCGACAGCACGCGCGTCTACCTTCGTAAATGGGGAGGCCTCGTTCTCCGTGCCACCTGAGCACCGCGTGCGGGGCGAGCGAGTCGTACTAGACTGTCGCAGCAACGCTGCGCGAGTTCAGCCGCCGGGTATGCCGCCGCCCGCGCCGGCACCGCCTCCGCCACCGCCACCGCCACCACCGCCGCCACCACCGCCGCCACCACCGCCGCCGCCGCCGGTAGTCCGACCGGTGATCTCGCTGGTGTCACCGGTGGGGCGTGTACCACCCGCCGGGCCGCCGACATTCGTCTTCGGAGTACCGTCGGGATTCGTGCTCCCACTCACCGCCGTGGGCTTGGGGATCCTCGGCACGGGGATCGATTCCTCGTCATACCGCAACGACTCAGGGAGCCGGATGATCCGCTTGTACGTCAACGTGCGGCGGTCATCCGGTAGGAACGAAACCTGTTCGTTCACGAGCCGCGGGGCGAGTTCGAGCACGAGCGTGACCTCGATGCGCGTCGGCAGTCCGATGTTCTCCTCCGAGTTCTCCGTGCCCCAGTCCTCGATGGGTTCCGAGTCGGGTCCGTCCTCCGAGAAGCTCTGCACGTCGAACGCTTTCACGCGCTCGTGCAGGTACTGGTACTCGCCGCCCTCGAACGGGTCCTCGTCCACGCCGAACTGTTCGCGGCGCCAGATCTCGAGGAACTGGTCGTCGTTCGGTCGGATCCTCAGGCGGTAGCCGATCTCGCTCAGCGCGCTGCGCGCGAAGCGTTCGTCGATCACGACGGGAACTCGACTCTTCGCGCTCGCGACGAAGTCCAGACTGTCGCCGTCGAGACCGGCGATCACGCGATTCTTCACCCGCAGGTGGAGAAGCCGCGTGCGGTCGTAGACGGAGATCGCGCGGATGTCGCGCTCGACGAGGTCCAGGATGGCCGGGCCGGCGAGTTGCGTCTCTTGGATGTTGTGGATCGTGTCGCGGGATGTGCGTGCGGCGGTGAGGATCTGCGCGATCGTGACCATGATCCCGCCCATGATCATCAGCGTGAGCAGGACTTCGATCAGAGTGAACCCGGCAGTCTGTTTCGTCGCCCGGGCCTCGAGTCGTTCGAAGGGCCTCATGGTTTCGTGGATCCCTTCGTCCCGCTCGCTGCGCCCGCACTCCCCGTAGCCCCGCCCGAATCCGCGCCCTTGGACGCCTTGGCGTTCTTCGACGCGTTCTCGCCCTCGGCCTCGCCGTAGACCTGAGTCCATGGGATCCAGCGCTCGAGCGTCAACTCGTTCGTGAACTCGCGGATCTTCGGGTACATCACGCGGACGCGGACCTTCTCGAACGGTTCCTCGGCGTCTTCCTCTTCGTCCTTCTTCGCGTCCTCCTCGGTGGCTGTCGGTGTCCAGGAGTCGTGCCGTCCGTCGTCGCTCTGCGTCGAGAGCGCGTCGTCGCCCACCGCGACTTCCCAGTTGAAGTCGGGCCAGCCTTCCTCGGCGTAGTTCCCGTTGATGCCGCTCTCGAGGTCGTCGCGCAGGAGCCCGCTCTCGATCTGGGCCAACGTGAAGAGGCCGAGGTCGCGCGCGAGCTTCTGATTCCGCGTATGCGCGGCCGTGATTTTCGAGGTGTTCAGGCCTTGGAGCACGAGGACGAGCGCGATCCCGACGATGACGACGGTCACGGCGACTTCGGCCAGCGTGAAGCCCGACTTCGAGCGTGTCCGCTTCATTGGAAGTCGTCCTCCTTGGGCGGGACGCGCTCGAACAGGCCAGCGTGGTAGTTGATCAGGCCCAGCAGTCCCTGCACTTCGATCGTGTAGGTGTTCTGATCCGCGGGCTGATCGAGCACGATCACGTGGCCTGAAGCGCTGCCTACGGCATCGAAGCGGACGATGACCATCGCCTTCTCGAACACGTCGGTTCCTACCGCGATCGAGCGGAATCGGACCGTGGGCGGCAACTTGTGCCAAGGGAGCGTCTGTCGTTCCTCGTTCGTCGCAGCGAGACCGCCGGCGAACTGTTCCGTCGCGGCACGGAACGGCGTCGCGACGCGGTAGCGGTGCTCGTCGAGGTCGTACTGCACTTCGTACGTCGCATTGCGCGAGATCGCGTCCGAGCGCGTGCCCTGGAGCACCGCCGAGAGCTCGCGCACCGCCGAATGCAGTTCCGTCTTCGGCAGGATCGCGCGCCAGTTGATGGTCACGAGTGTCGCGATCAGCGCGAGCACCATGATGACCGCGAGCAACTCGATGAGGCTGAAGCCGGCGCGCGTTGTGGACTCGCGCAGCGCAGCACCGGTTTGCCCTTGCATCGTCAGCGCGCGGTTCATCGTCGACTACCGGCCGCCCCCGCCCCCGCCGTCGCCCTCGGCGTCACCGTTCGCGATCATGAGGTTGTCGATGTCTCGATTGTCGCCCTCGCCGCCGGGCTGCATGTCCTTGCCCAGCGTGTAGACGCGCGGCTGCGGCTGACCCGGGCCCGGCGCTTCGTACTGGTACTCGTTCTTCCACGGGTCTCGCGGGACCACGGTCATGTTCAGGTAGGTCTGCCCGTTCACGTCGGCCGTGATGAGCGGCTCGAGGCTGTCGGGGTAGCGACCCGAGTTGTTGATCGCGTACTCGGTCAGCGCGCTCGTGATCGTCGTGATGTCGGCCTTGACCTTGCCGCCCATCGCGGAGCCGAGGTTCTTCATCACGTTTTTCACGACGAGCGTGGCCAGAAGGCCCAGGATGACGATCACGACCATCATCTCGGCCAGCGTGAAGCCCGCGCGGCGGCGGGGGATGAGACGAAGGTTCTTCATGGCTTGGAGGGGTCCGGGGATCCCGGCGTGGTGTCTCTGGCCGGGTCCTCCGGCGTGCTGTCTTCGACGGAGCGCGAGGCTCGTTCTTCCCGCACGAGGATAACGGAGTGGCTAGGGGGGCGCCGAGCCCAGGCCTCAGGATGCCTGTTCGGTCGTCTTTTTCGAACTCACCCGACCTGCCCGATCTGGAGGATCGGCAGGACGATCGAGATGACGATGTAGCCGACGACGAGCGCCAGGACGACGATCATGATCGGTTCGATCACGCTGGTCATCCGCTCCGTCGCGATGTCGATCTCCTCGTCGTACGAGATCGCGACGCGGTCGAGCATCTGCTCGAGCTCGCCCGACTGTTCGCCGATGGCGACCATGTAGCTGACGACCGGCGGGAAGACACCCGTCGCCTTGAGCGGCGTCGAGATGTCCGTGCCTTCGAGGATCTTCACGCGAATGTGCTCGGTGGCGTCGGCCAGGACGCGGTTCCCGACGACGGTGCGCGTGATCTCGAGGCTCTGAACGGCGGGCACGCCGCTCTGCAAGAGAGTCGACAACGTGCGCGTGAAGCGCGCCACCGCTTGCTTGCGCAGTAGGTCGCCGATGATCGGCAGACGCAGCATGTTCTTGTCGATGAACATCCGACCTTTGTCGGTCTTGTAGAGCCGCTCGATCGCGAACGAGCACGCGGCGATGAACAGCGCGCCGGCCCACCACCAGTCCTTGAACAGGTCGCTGACGAAAATCAGGATCTGCGTCGGTGCGGGCAGCGTCTTGCCCTGGTCCGTCAACATCCCCGTGATCTTCGGCACGACCACGGCCATGAGGATGCTGACGACGATCAAGCCGATCGCGACCATCATCGCCGGGTAAGTCATCGCCGAAACGATCTTGCGGCGCAGCGCGCGTTGGGCCTGCAGGTAGTCGGCGAGACGTCGCAGCACGACGTCGACGTTGCCCGTCGCTTCGCCGGCGCGGACCATGTTCACGTAGAGCTCGCCGAAAAAACGCGGGTGTTCCTCGAGAGCGTCGGCGAGCGAACCGCCTGAGTTGATGCGTTCGCGGATCTCGCGGAACATCGTCTCGACATCGCGGCGGTCGGCCTGCTCGATGATCGCCTTGAGCGTTTCAGCCAGCGGGATCCCTGAACTGAGCAGCGTGCCCATCTGGCGCGTGACGCTCGTCAGGATCTCGAGGTCGCGCATGCTGGGCGTCGCGCGTGCTTGACGCTGGCGCCGGATGCGATCGATGACGCCGACCTTCTTCCCCTTGGCGCCGGCCTTGCCGCTCTTCGTGCGTCGACCGCCGCGCAGTTCGTGGATCTCGCTGACGAGCAGGTTCTCGCGGCGGAGACGATTGCGCGCCTCGCGTGTCGTGTCCGCGTCGATGACGCCCGCCTGAACCCGTCCCCCGGACGCGTAGGCCTTGTATTCGAAGATGGGCATGGGGGCGTCGCGAGAACCGGGCGGCCTAGTCGATGTCGAGCTGCGTCACGCGCAGCACTTCGTCCGCGGTCGTCACCCCGCCCAAGACCTTCTGACGGCCATCCTCGCGCAGCGAGATCATGCCGCGCTCGGCCGCACCCTTCTTCATCTGGGTCGCCGTGACGCCTTCCATGATCTGCGTCCGCAGAACTTCGTCGACCGGCAGGAACTCGTAGATCGCGGTTCGTCCGGAATACCCGGAGTTGAAGCACTCGTCGCAGCCCTTGCCGAAAGCGACGCGGTTGCCCATCTGTTCACCCGTCAGGCCGATCTTCTTGAGCTTCGCGGCCCACTCGGGCGTGACCGGTCCGTAAGTGTGGCAGTGCTTGCAGATCGTGCGCACGAGTCGTTGCGCGATGACGAGCACGATGGAGCTCGCCACGAGATACGGTTCGACGCCCTGGTCGACCATCCGAGTGACTGTCGACGCCGCGTCGTTCGTGTGCACGGTCGAGAACACGAGGTGGCCCGTGAGCGCCGCACGGATCGCGACCTCGGCCGTCTCGAGGTCGCGGATCTCGCCGACCATCATCACGTCCGGGTCTTGACGCAGGAACGAGCGCAGTCCGGTCGCAAATGTCAGGCCCTTCTTGACGTTGACCTGCACTTGGCTGATGCCGGGCAGCGAGTACTCGACTGGGTCCTCGATCGTCAGGACGTTCTTCTGCGTTGTGTCGACCTTGGCCATCGCGGCATAGAGCGTCGTCGTCTTGCCCGATCCCGTCGGCCCTGTGACGAGGATGATCCCGTGCGAGTAGTCGAGGTACTCGTAGATCATCTCGAGGTTCTTCGAGGCGAGCCCGATCTCCTCGAGGCGGAAGACCTTGGACGACTTGTCGAGCAGACGCATGACGATGCGCTCGCCATATGTCGTCGGCACCGAACTGATGCGGACGTCGACCTCGCCGTCGCCGATCTTGATCGTCGCGCGGCCGTCCTGGGGCAAGCGCCGCTCGGCGATGTCCATCTTGCCCATGACCTTGATACGGCTGATGATCGCGTCCTGCGCTTTGCGCGGGATCGGATCCATGTCGTAGAGGATGCCGTCGATGCGGAAACGCACCTGCATCCGATCGCCGTACGGGTGGAAGTGCACGTCCGAGGCGCGCAGCTTCAGCGCCTGGAACAGGATCGTGTTGACGAGCTTGATGATCGGCGCCTTGTTGGCGACGTCGAGCACGTCTTCGTTCTCGTCGATCTGATCCGCGAGGCCGGCGATGTTCCCGTCTTCGTTGACGTCCGCCAGCGCCTCGTCGACGCCGTCGGCCTTGTGCCGATACGCGCGCCCGAGCAGGGTCGTGATCTCGTTGCGCGGCGCGAGCACCGGATCGATCTCGGCACCGAGCATCCCGGCGAGGTCGTCCATCGGGTGCGGCGACAGCGGCGAACACGTAGCGACCTTGAAGACGCCGTCGGATCCCACCTCGAGCGCGACGAGGTTGTAGTTGCGCGCGAAGTGGACCGGCACCTTCGCCACGAAGGCCGCCGGCACCGGCGTGCCTTCGAGCGACTTCCTGAACTCGAAGCCCAGATGCTTCGCGTAGATCTGGAGCAGCGTGACCTCGTCGACGTAGTCCTTCGTGAGGATCACGCGATCCAACGATTCGCCGGTGGTCCCGGCGATGCGCCGGCATTCCTCGAGCCGTTCTCGCGAAAGGCCCGCGTCGACGAGCATCTCGCCGAGGCTGTCGGCCCTTCCGCTGTCCTTCGCCTGTGCGGTGTCCTTCGCTTGGATCACGGCTTGTCCTGCTGGGCCCCGTTCTGGCCCTCGCCTTCGCGGAGCATCTCGTTCAGCTTCTTGGCGTCGAGCCCGACGTCCGAGTTGTCGACCTCACCGCGTTGCGGTCCGCGGTAGAGAGGCACTTCGAAACCGCGCATGTCGACGCCGTCCTTCTCGCGTCCGAACGTCGGATCGATGACGCGGATCCGGTCGGCACCGATCGTGTCCGCTGCTTCGAGCTTGCGCTTGAACGAGTACTCGGCGAGGTCCGCGAAGTCGCGGTCGCGCATGATGTGCGGGGTCACGAAGAAGTAGAGGGTCGTTTTGTTCTGCGACTCGCTCGAGTCGCTGAAGAGGTATCCGAGGATCGGGATGTCGCCCAGCCACGGAACCGAGCTCTTCGTCTTGCCCAAGTTGTCCGTGATGATGCCGCCGACGACCATCGTGTCGCCGTCGGGCACGTTGACCTGCGTGTTGATCGTGCGCGTCACCTTGGGCGGCGGAATCGCGCCGTTGACCGCGCCGATGAAAGTCGAGACCTCGAGGCTGATGTTCAGGCGCAAGTAGCGGCTGGCGCTGATCGTGGGGGAGATCTCCAGCGTGATGCCGGCCTCGACGTACTCGTTGAAGTTCTCCTGCGTCTGGCCCCCGACTCCGCCCGTCGCCGTGATCGTCGTCGTGGGTTGCTCGTCCTTCGAGATGACCTTGGCGCTCTTGTTGTTGTTCACGAGCACGGAGGGCACGTTCAGCACGTTCGTGTCGCGGCGCGTGGTCAAGGCGTTGATCAGGACGGGCAACGAGAAATCATCGCCTTGGATGATGCCCGCGCTGATGCCGTCCGGAGCCGAGCCGCCGAACAGGTTCGGCAAGCGGACGTCGGGCACGCCGTCGCCGTTGTTGTCCTCGAAGGTCGAGAGGCCGAAGGAAGACACGCCGAAGCCGCCATTGCCCGCAGCGCTGATCTCGGCGAGACCCAGCTCGACCGCGAGGCGGAAGCTGTCTTGGCCCGTGAGCTCGATGAGCGCCGTCTCGATGAGCACCTGATCCTGGCGCTGGTCGAGTCGGCGGATGAGGTCGAGCACTTCCTCGTAGCGCGTGCGGTTCGCCGCGATCAGGAGCGAGTTCGTGGCCTTGTCGGACACGACGACGATCTCGTTCCGTTGGCTGCTCGAAGTGCCGCCGCCGGCAGCTTGTCCGCCTTGTCCACCCGCACGCTGGGCGCCACCCGGCGTCACACGCGAGGCGTCGCGAATGAAGCTGTCGAGCGTTTCCGACAGCTCTTCCGCATCGACGTTCTCGAGGTTGTAGATGTGGTACGTCCGCTCGCCCTGGACGATGTCGACATCGAGGCGCGCGACGAGTTCCTTGATGCGCGGCATGTCGTCCGGCATCGCCATGACGAGCAGCGAGTTCGTCCGCGCGTCGACGATGATCTTCGACTCGGTCTGCCCGGTCTGGATCTGGCCCGTCGCGCCTTGTTGCTGCGCGACTTGCGCTCCACGAGATTGTGCGGCGCGACGCGAGGCATCGAGCAGGTCGGTCAGCGTGTCCGCGACCTCCTCGGCCGAAGCGAACTCCAGCGGGATCATCTCGAACTCGGGCAGGATGATCGCTTGTTCCGCCGCGGCCTTGTCCACGAACTTCAGCATCCGAACCATCGCCGCGACGTCGCTGCCGAAGCCCGTCAGGATGAGGCTCGTGCCCGACACCGGCAGGATCGACTGCGTCTGCTGGTCGGGAAACATCTGACGCAACGACGTCGAGAGTTGACGCGCATCGACGTGCGGCAGATCGACGACCGTGTGGATCAGGACGGCCGGTTGATCGGCGTAGCGATCGAGGTCTTCGGGCGTGACGTAGACCGCATCCTTCTTGAGCGTCGCGCCGCCGCCGCGATTGTTCGGAGCCGAGCTCTGGATCAACACCACGGCCAAGTGATCGGGGCCGATCTTCGTGCAGACGAACTCGTTGATGATCATCATGATCTGGAAGAACGAGTAGAAGTCGCTCTTCGGGATCGTCTTGCGGCCGAACATCTTGAGCTTCGCCGCCTTGAGCTGACCCGCGGTCGTCTCCGTGTAGGTGAAGTTGATGTCGGTCGCGTCCTGACACAGCTTCACGAACTGTTCGAGCGTGAGACCGGCGTCGCCCTCGGTCGTCTCCTCGAAGTACAGCTCGTAGAACGCACCGTTGGCTTGGATCGGCGGCACCTTCCCGCTCGTGTTCGCTGCTTCCGGTTGCCCCTGCCCTGCGGGAGCCGGAGCCTGCCCTGCGGGAGCTTGGGGCTGCCCCGGGCGCTGGAGCGCGCTCATCGGCGTGGCGAAGGGAAGAAACGTGAGCGCGGCGATGAGGGCGGCTGTCATGTCGGTGGCAGGTCGTCTCGAGTCCGAACCGGGGAGTCCTAAGTCGTTCTGGGCCCCAGCTTTGGGGACCGGAGCGCAATCGCGAGGCACGGAGCCTAGCGAACGCGCGGTGTCGGTCCAAGGTCGAGCGGGGATCCTCGGAGCGTTCGTCGGACGCCGACGCACTCGCGTTCTTCCCCAGAGCGACGGAGTCGGCAATCGTTTCCGACTTTTCTCGAGTGCCGTCGCTATCCTCCGGCGCCCATGCGCCTCCATGAGCTCTTCGCGGCCGAGGATGTGATCGTGTCGTTCGCGCCCACCGACAAGTGGATCGCGATCCGCGAACTCGTCGAACATCTCGTGCGCCGCGGTCGCCTCGAAGCGAGCCAAGAAGCGGCGGTCGTCGAGGCCGTGCACGCGCGCGAGAAGTCGATGTCGACGGGAATGGAGCACGGGATAGCGATCCCGCACGCTGCCGTCGAAGGCGTCGATGGCGTGCGCGCCGCGATGGGCATCGTCCCGGAAGGCGCTACGTTGGCCTTCGACAGCATCGACGGTCGGCCGACACGCGTCGTCGTGCTGCTCGTGATCCCGCGTGCGCAAAAACTGCTGCATATCCGCACGCTGGCGGACATCGCGCGCGTCTTGGGCCGCGATACCGTGCGGGAACGCTTGATCGGCGCGCGGTCGTCTGAAGAGGCCTGGGCCGCGCTCGCCGAGGGCGACGCGAGCCGGCGCTGACGTCGGGTCCGATGTCGGCCACCAGCGCCACTGCCGTGCCAGCCGGAGCGCGTTCGATCTGGTTCCGGCGCCTCGCCACGTTGAGCTTCGCCGGTTCGAGCGCGTTCCTGGCGGGGGCTGCCGGACTCGGCATCCAGGCCATCCTCGCCGCGAGCGCGTCGCTCGCGTTCGGCGCGGGCACGGGGCCGGCGCTCGCGCTGGCGACATTCCTGTCCTCGTGGTCGCTCGGCGCCTGGTTTGCGAGTCGTCCGGCCGCCGCGAACAAGTCGCGTCGAACTCTCGGCTTGGCCTTGCTCCCGGTCGGGCCGGTCGCCACGTGGGCGACGATCCATGCCGGTCCGGCGGCGGCCGTCTTCGGGATCGCGGTCGTCGCATTCTTGCAGGGACTCTTCCTCCCGATCCTCGCGCGCGGGCTGTCGAGTCGCTCCGTGGGCTTCTTGGTCGCACTGAACTTGGCTGGAGCGTGGTGCGGCGCGTTCGTGATCGCGGATTCGCTCGTCTTGGAATCGGGATTCCTCGGAGCATCGGTCGTGGCCTGGCTGTGCGCGGTGATCGCCGTACTCTTCGGAGTCGCCGGCCCATTCGGCGTCTTCGATGGCGAGAGCGCGCAGCCCGATTCGCGCATCGATCGCGCGCGCGCTGGATCGGACGCGCACATCGGTGGGCTCGCGGGTGCACTCGTGATCGGGCTCAGCACTGCGTGGATGGGCGGTGTCGAGTGGTCGCTCGTGCGACTCGGGGCGCTGTGGTTCGGTGGCATGCAGGACGCGTTGTCCGCAGTTCTCGCCGCGTCGCTCGCCGCACTCGCTATCGGCGCAGCGCTGTTGCCGCCGATCCTTCCACGTGGAGCGCGTGGTGTCGCGTTCGGCCTGACACTCTGCGCCGCAAGTTCGATGTGGATCCTCGTCGCGCATCTCGCGCTGCCTCATATCGCGGGCGAGGCCCTCTGGATCCGCGCACTCGTCTTGTGCGTCCCCGCACTCGCACCGTTCGGTGCACTCGTGCCCCTCGTGCACCGCGCGGGTCCCGGCGAGAGCGGCGCGAGACTCGGTCGGCTCTACTTGCACGAATCGTGGGGCGCGTGGATCGGGATCCCGCTCGTGCAGTTCGTCCTCACGCCGACGATCGGGCTCGCCGCGAGCGTCGGTTTCACCGCTCTACTCGGCGCGATCGCGGCTGCATTTCTCTCCTCGCGCGCCCGACTCGCCGCACCGATCGCAGCGGTGTGCGCACTGGCCGCGGCGTTCGTGCTCGCACGCGCTGAACCGCCGGCATTGCGCTCAGCGGCGCTGGCGAACCCTGCGTTCGAGCTGCTCGCTTTCCGCGAAGACCGCGACTTCGCCGTGTCCGTCGTCGACGACGGTCTCTTGGGCGAACGCACGCTGATGACGGACGGTTTTCGCGCGGCGGGAACCGGCCGTGACTACCGCTACATGCGCGCGCTCGGACATCTCCCGGTCCTCTTGCATCCCAATCCCGAGCGCGTCGCCGTTCTCGCGCTCGGCACGGGCACGACCGTGGGTGCGGTCTCGTTGCACCCCGAAGTGAAGCGCATCGACGTGCTCGAGATCTCGCGCGCCGTCGTCGAGGCCGCGCCGCTGTTCGCCGAGCACAACCGCGGCGCGCTCGCCGAGGGCTTGCCCGGGCTGCTCGATGCGGACGATGGAACGGGACGCGTCGTCGTGCTCCTCGGTGACGGTCGCAAGACCTTGCGTGATTCGCCGGCGACATACGACGTCGTGACGATGGAGCCCTTGTTGCCCGACTCGCCGTTCGGCGTGCATCTCTACACGCACGAAGCGTACGCCGATGTGAAGCAAGCGCTGAGACCGGACGGGATCGTCTGCCAGTGGGTTCCCCCCCACGCGCTCGAGAGTCTGACGTATGCCGCGGTCGTCGCTGAATTCGCGCTCTCGTTCCCCTTCGGTGCGACGTTCGTGTCCGGAACCCAGGTCGTCCTGATCGGCGCCTCTCGTCCGCTGGAACTCGATGCCGGTCGTCTGGCTCGATTCACCGATCCAGTGATGCGCGACGAGCTCACGTCACTCGGCCTCGCCAACGCGAGTTCGATCGCCGCGCGGTGCGCGTCGAACTGGCCGAGCGACTACCCCCCGGACGACAGCGACGGCCTGGTCAAACCCAGCAAGATCCTGTTCGATGCGCATCCTTGGGTCGTTTATCGACCGCGCCGCTCAGGGCCGATCCTGCTGCTCGACTTGAAGCACAACCTCCCCACGGCCCGCTACGTGTCGAAGGGGGGGACGTGGCTCGCCGAGGAAACGAACCTCGCGCGTGGGCTCGTCGCGTTGCGCTTTGCGCGTCGGGCGCACGCGGAGTCCGAGGCCTACTTGCGCAACGTGCCGGGGATCGCACGAAGTTCCGCGGGCGATGCGCGCGAATACCTGTTGCGTGCACAGGAACTCGCCCCGGACGACCCCGAAGTGCGCGAATTCACGGCGGAACTCGACTTCCTCGACGACCTGCGCACGGGGGTAGCCGCACTGGCAGCCGACTCGTCTCGCGCAACTGCCGTCGTTGCGCTCGACCCACTCACACGAGCCGCGCAGGCGCGCAAGGAGCGCGCGGACGTCCACGCCTACGTCGCCGTCGCGCTGTCGCGCATGGGCAGTCCCGCGGCCGAAAAAGCCTGGGACGCGGCGCTCGCGCGCTGCCCGCGGATCACGGAGACGGAGGCCGGCCGACGCGCGCGCGACCTCGGCCTCGCGCCGGACTTGTGGAAGCGCGCCGCGATCGGTGCGTTCCTCGAGGCCACGCGGAGTGAGCCGCGCTAGCAGCCCGTTCTAAAAAGTCCGGCCGCCTGAAGAAGCGTGCCGTCGCACTGCTGCGTCGGACTCCTCGCGCCGTCCTCAGCGGCCAAGGAGGCCGCTT
>JAYTBY010000756.1:0-2710 GCA_043736755.1 Planctomycetota bacterium
GTCGCGAAGAGATTGCGCTCGCGTTCCTCGTCGCGCAGAGGCGCGGACGGGTCACGACCCTTCGCGCTGCCGATCTCTCGCACGGCATCCAGCCGTTCCGCGAGGAGGCGGACGAGTTCGCGGTCGAGACGGTCGATATCGGCGCGGGGCTTCGAGAGGGGATCCATGACCTCTTGGGATCGGAGATCGGGGTCCGGTTTCCGAAGCCCGAATCGGATCTCCGCCCGCCTCGAACCGTCAGCCGGCTTGGCGACGCCGCGCCGAGGTCGCTGACGCGATCGAGCCGGCGAGATCGGCGAGCAGCGGGACCACGAAGTAGACCTCCTGCGGTCGATCGGTCTCGAAGTGCTCCAAGGCTGCCGCGTGCACATCGAACGGGCGGCGGCGGACGTCAGGTGCTCGCAGAGCGCGCTCGAGCTCCGCGATCGAGGACGCCAGTCCCGCGCCCATGGCACGGACGCCGTCCGATTCGCGCACCAAGCCGAACTCGATCGTGAACCAGTACACGCGCTCGAGCTCGTCGAGCCGCGCGTCGTCAGCGTCCTTCGCCGAGTCCGCGAGCTGTGCCAGAACCTCGGCAAATGCCGGCGAAGCGAGCTGTGGCACGTGACCGAAGAGATCGTGGAACGCGTCGGGCGCCGGCGTGTACTCGAGGTCGTCCGGATGCCGGATCCACTCCGGGCTCGGGAATCGATGGTCGCGGATCAGCGCGAAGAAATCGCGAACCGGGATCAGCCCGGGAACCGTCTCGATGCGCCAACCGCACAAGGCGTGGAGGTGCTTCGACAGCGAGCGGTGACTCGGCATGCGCGTCGGATCGAGTCCCGCGCGATCCAGTCCCAGCAGGAAATCCGTTCCCATGCCACGACGCACGGCCTCGATCTGACGGCCGACAAGCGTGCGCCAGACGAGATCCTGGTCCAGACGAGGGGCGCGACGCGGGAGCGAGTGCATCGTGCTCGAAGACTACCCCGCGAGTCCGAGAGGTGCGTGCGCGCGCACCGCGAGGACGCTCGCTGTCCAAGTGGCCTCCTCGCGAAATCCGCGTCTGAAGTCGGGTCAGAGGCGTCTCCACGGCAAGGCACCGCTGCGACACGCATTCGCGGATGCTCGATGGAGCGGCAACCCCGCCGAGAAGACGCTGAGGCTCCGAATTCACAAGCGGACTCCGCGGCCCGCACGCCAGTCCGCGATGGACCGTGTCCTACGGCGCTTCGGCCCAAACCGGATCGGGCGCCGCGCGCGCGCCGGTGATGTGCAGGACGACTTCGTCGGCGAGCGAGCGGAAGTCCGCCGCGGCCGCGCAGCGCCGATCGACGACTTCGACGGGAGCCCCGAGTGCCGCGCATTCGCGCAGCCGCACGCTGGATCGGATCGCCGTGTCGAACAAGAGGCCACCGAGCTGTGCGTGCATTCCAACCAGCAAATCCCGCGCGATTCGAACGCGACGGTCGAACAGGGTCGCGACGGCGCGGATCGCAAGCGGCCGTTCGCGCCTGGCCGCGCACTCGCGCAAGAGCACGCGCGCTCGCAACGCGCCTTGCAGCGCGAAGGCGCCCGACTCGACGACCAAGACGGCCGTGTCGGCCGCGCGCAACGCGTTGGCGGACAGCACGCCGTCCGTGCGCGGAGGACAATCGAGCAACGCGACGTCGTAATCCTCGCTGGCGCGCCACAGCGCCGCGGCGAGGCGTGATTCCGGCGCGATTTCGCGCTCGGCCTCGGCCTCGAAGTCGGCCAAGTCCTGGGTCGCGGGCACGAGTCGGATGCGACCCGGAGCCGCGACCGCGACGCCGTCGATCTCACGCTCGCCGCGCAGGACCTCGAGCGTCGTCATGTCTTCATCGGGCGCGATGCCGAGCCCGAGCGTCGCGTGGGCCTGCGGATCGAGGTCGACGAGCAACACGCGCTCGCCCCGCGCTGCGAGCGCCGCCGCGAGGTTGACGGCCGTCGTCGTCTTGCCGCAACCACCCTTCTGATTCACGAACGCGAGGACGTGCATGGCGATCTCGGATCCTGGATGCGCGCGGCGGCACCGCGTCGAACGGGCCATCCGCGGATGCTGCACGACGCGCGCACCGAATTCCATGGGGAGCGGCCGAGCGCGCGGTTCGGCGCGCAAAGACCCGTGTGTCCGAGCGGTCGAATCGAGCGCGCCTCCGACGAGGGGTGGGCACCCGATCCGCTCGCCGTCACGACGGAGAGGTCCGCGCCTGTTGGGATCGGACCCTCAACCCACAGAGTACGTTGCCAGGCACAACTCCGCCGCTTTCGCGGCAGCACCGCGGGCCAGCGCGAGCGACTACGAAAGCGGCGGTGTTGTGCCTGGCAACGTACCGGGGCACCGCCAGCTGGACCGCGTTGGCGGACGAAGGGCGCCCGACCCCCACGGCTCGGTGCCGAGGCGCGAGTTGTCCACGCCGACGGGCTCGCCGCGCGCTAGAACTACGGCTCCCATGCTCGACGTCCGGCTCGCTCGCCTCGCGCTACCGCTCCCGTTCGAACTCGCGATCCGTCGCGCGCTCGTGCATCCCGAACGCGCGACGCAGCACGAGGGACTCGTGCTCGCGTGGGAGCTCGGCGTCCGCATCCTGGCTGGTTCGTTGTGGGCTGCCTGCCGCGCGATCGGAGCGAGTTCGACGGCGCTCGAGACCGTCGCCGCGAAGCTCGATCGTCCGTCGCTCGGGCATTGGGTCGAGCTCCAGCGCAC
>JAYTBY010000757.1:0-2707 GCA_043736755.1 Planctomycetota bacterium
GCGCCACGAGGCTCCCTTCACGCCGCCACGCGCGCGGCAGCGGGCTCGGCGTGTGACCGAACAGGACGAGTTCGGGACCGGCGTAGTCCTCGTACCACCACGGTCGTCCCGGTCCCTCGACGCGGCGCAACGAGGTGAGCGCTTGGATCGAGTCGCGTTCCAACACGACGCCCGGAGTGCGTCCGGCATGGACCACGACGAATTCACGCCCGTCCTGCGTGCGCGGAACCCCGCGCAGATCTCGCCCACGCAGTGCGAAGCCGGAGTGCTGCACGAGGTAGCGCAGAACTTCGGGTCGACGCTCTTCCTCGACGAGGCACGGCTGTCGACCATCGCCATCGAGGTCCTCGGACTCGAGATCCGGTAGACGGATCGGCGCGCTCGGTGCGTCCTTGCCGTCCAACGTACGCGGCGCGAGTCCCGCGCGCCGCAGCACGGCGTGTTCGTGATTGCCGAGCACGAAGCGGGCACCCCGCTCGAGGAGGATCGCGCACACGCCGGCCGGATCCGGACCACGGTGGACGAGGTCGCCGACCGAGACGAATTCATCCTCGGCGCCGAGGCGCAGCAGGTCCACGAGCTCCTGGAGCTCGTCCGCGCAGCCGTGCACGTCACCGACGATCCAGGTGGTCATGGTTCCGGAGTGCTGTCTCGACAGGATGCGCCGAGGGGACGAGTGAAACGGGGCGGATTCCCACACGTGGGACCAGCGGGTGCCGCTCCGCCTGGGACTCAAGGAGTCGGAAGCCCTTTCCGATCTCGTTATCGAGCCGTTGCCCATCCGGACGCCCCCATGCCCTGCACACAGAACACTGCGCCGTTCCGCGGCGCACGACGCGCGCTCGTTCTCGCGCTGCTCCTCGCGAGCAGTTGCTCGGCGCAACGCGAGCTCCCCGTAGCCAGCGCGCGCGTCTCGACACTCTCCAGCGATCTGGCCACCGCGCCCGTGACTCTCGGGCCGGGTGACCTCGTGCGCGTCGGCGTGTTCGGGCATCCCGAGCTCTCGACCTCCGTGCTCGCGACACCGAGCGGCACGCGCGTCGATCCCGAGGGCAATCTGTCGCTGCCACTCGCCGGTGCGGTGGCTGTGCGCGGCCTCACTGTCAGCGCGGCGCGCGACGCGATCGCCGCGGCCTTCGCGCGCTACGTCAAGGAGCCGCGCATCGATCTGTCCGTCGTCGAATGGCAGGCGCGGCGTTTCTACCTCTTCGGCGAGGTGGAAGCCCCGGGCGCTTACGTCCTCGATCGACCTCTCGATCTCTACCAAGCGCTGAGTCTCGGCAAGGGTTTCACGCCAGCCGCGCGGCGCGAGGAGGTGGTGCTCTTGCGCGGTCGGCCCGGAAGCCTCGAAGTTCACGTTTTCGACGGCGAAACGCCCATGATCGAGGGGCTCGTCGCCATCCAACCCGACGACTTCCTCTTCGTGCGCCGCAGCGGCGCCGGACGGTTCAGCCATGAGGTGCTGCCGGTCCTGCAAGGGGTCGGATCCGCGCTCGGCTCCATCGCGACCGTTCTCTTGATCGAGGACCAGCTCAGCGAATGAGCCGGACCTTCGATTCCGGACCGGCACGCGAGAAATCGCGCGCGCCGAAAGCGGGCGTCACCGTCCACGACCTCGGCCGCCTCGCGGCGCGCCGGTGGAAGCTCGTCGGTGGCGTCGCGCTCGGGGGCGCGTTGCTCGGCGTCCTCGTGCTCGCCGTGCGCGAGCCCGTGTATCGCGCGACCGCATCGCTGCAGATCGAAAGCGATCGTCCGGCGAGCGGAATCCTGGGTGATCTCGCCGCTTTGGCGCGACCCCCGCTCGCGAGCTCGGAGATCGAAGTCCTCACCTCGCGCACCATCGCGGAAGCGACAGTCGCACGCGCGACGAGCGATGACCTGGCCACTCCGTCCGATCCGCGCGACGTGCGCGCGCTGGGCCTCACCACCCTCGTCGACGACGTCGCTCGCGAACCGCTGGCGCGTCTCGATCTCGGAGCGCGTCGGCCGCCGACGCCGAGCGCGGAATCCGCGCGCATCTTCGCTGCCATCGACCCCGTCGACGAGGGCGCGCCCGAGAAGATCACCGCCACTTTTCCGGCCCCAGGTCGTGTGCGCCTCGATGTCGCTGGTCTCGACGCGTGGTTGCCGTCGTGCGCCGACTCGGTCGAACTCGATTGGACGCCCGAATCGGTGCTCGATTTCGCCGGGTTGCGCATCCGACTCCAAACGCGTGGCGACGTCGTCGGGCGCACGTACACGATCGAGCGCTTCGAAGCCGACGAGGCGCTCGAGCGCGTGCAAAAGCGCACGCGTGCCGTCGAGACGATGCGCAACAGCGGCGTCGTGGAAGTCACCGTCGACGATTCCGATCCGGAACGCGCCGCGGACACGGTCAACGCGCTGTGCAACGGCTACCTCGCGCGCAGCACGCAGCGCGGCGAACGTCGCGCGTCCCAAACCTTGGTCTTCATCGATGGCCAGCTCGCCGAGCAGATGCGGGACCTGGCGGCGGCCGAGAAGGAAGTCGTCGCGCTCCAGCAGCGCACGCCGCGCTCGATCGAGGTTGGGAAGTCCGCCGAAGCACTGATCGAACGCCTCAAGGACGTCGAGGTCGAGCGCATGGAGCTCGCGCTGTCACTCTCGTCGCTGCGCGAGGCCGGCGTGATGCTCGACGCCGGCGACCTCTCCGGGCTCGGTAGGCTCGGGCCGGAGCTCGCCGATCCCG
>JAYTBY010000758.1:0-2705 GCA_043736755.1 Planctomycetota bacterium
CGTGTGCGCACTGACAAACTCGAGTCTCGCGCTCCAAGCCCCCGACTGGGCTCCGGGCTTCGTCGGCCCGAGCGCGTGGCTCGGTGTCACCGAGGTCACGACGTTCGACGACGGCAGCGGCGAAAAGCTCTACGTCTGCACGCACGACCAGTTTCAGACGACACACCCGGGCATCATCCGCCGCTTCGACGGATCGCGCTGGGATCCATTCGGCGCGGAGTTCACCGGCCGCATCTTGGCTTCGTGCGTCTGGAACGACGGCACCGGCAATGCGCTCTATCTCGCGGGATCGTTCGGTCAGATCGCGGGTGTCGCGGCTCAGAGCATCGCGCGATTCGACGGGACGAACTGGTCGGCGCTCGGGCTCGGCATCAATGGCCCGGTCGAGTCGCTTGTGGTGCACGACGACGGCAGCGGACCGGCGCTCTACGCCGCAGGCAGCTTCAACCAAGCCGGTGGCATCGTCGCCAATTACGTTGCGCGCTGGAATGGCGCGAGCTGGAGCAGCGTCGGGACGATCTTCGGGCAGATCTACGACTTGAGCGTGTTCGACGACGGGACAGGACCGGCGCTGTATGCGGCCGGCGACAATCTGTGGTTCGGAGGCGCGGAGTCCGAGAGCGTCGCGCGGTGGAACGGTTCGAGCTGGGCCTTCTTGCCGCGTTTCGCGCCGTCGACGCTCGAGACCACGGCGCTCGAAGTCTTCGATTCGGGTGGTGGTCCTGCCTTGCACGCCGCGCACTACGTGCACGGGAACGTCTGGCGCGTCGGTCGTTGGAATGGAACGGCATGGACGACGCTCGCGGGTGACTTCGGTGAGCGCTTGTACGACGTGAAGGGCTTCGGCGGCTCGCTCTACACTCTCGGCCAATTCCAGACGTTGAACTCGGTGTCGGGCAAACTGATCGCGCGTTGGAACGGTGCTGGCTGGAGCGCGTTGTCGAGCGCGTTGCAGACGAGCGCGTGCGATCCGTCGGCCGGTTCGCTCACCGTTTTCGATCCGGTCGGAGGTCCGCCACTGCTCGTGATCGGCGGCTGCTTCTACTCGACCGGTGCCGAGTACATCGCGAACCTCGCCCAGTGGGACGGCACGCGCGTCTCGAACGTGGGGATCGGTCAGGGCCTCCTCGGCTCGCCCGTCGCACAGGCTGTTTTCGATGACGGATCCGGATCGACGCTCTTCATCGGCGGTTTCATCGAGGCCGGGCACGCCATCGACCTCGACCACGTCACGCGCTGGAACGGCGCCACGTTCACGAAGCTTCCGATCCCGTCGACGCTCCCCGTGACCGCGCTCACGGTGTTCGACGACGGCGCGGGTGACGCGCTCTATGCCGCGAGCAGCGGCGTGCATCGCTGGACCGGAATCGGTTGGACTCCGCTCACGGCCGCGAGCGGCACGCTCTTCGACGTGCGTTCGATGTGCGTCTGGAATCGGGCTGGCATCCCGTCGCTCGTCGCGACGACGTTCGACTTTCCGACGACGTCCAAGGTCCTCTATCACGACGGCGCGACGTGGGTGCAACTCGGCGGAATCTTCAATGGATTCGTGCGCGTCGTCGCAACGCACGATTCGGGCACAGGGCAGCAGCTCTTCGCCGCGGGGGACTTCACCAGCGTCAACGGAGTCCCCGCGGCACGCATCGCGCTCTTCCAGGCGGGAGCGTGGGTTCCCCTCGGCGCTGGCGCGACACAGTCCGTGCGCACGTTGCTCTCGCACGACGACGGGTCAGGTCCCGCGTTGTACGTCGGCGGTGCATTCACCTCGGCCGGCGGCATCGCGTCGCCGGCGGTCGCGCGTTGGAGATCTGGTGTTTGGAGCGCGGTGGGCGGTGGACTGACGTCCGGCTCGATCGTCGAGTCCTTGTGCGCATTCGACGACGGCAGCGGTGCACAGCTCGTCGCCGGCGGCGACTTCGACTCCAACGCCTCGAACGGTGTCGCGCGCGGCATCGCGCGCTGGGACGGAGCAGCGTGGAGCGCACTCGGCGCGGGCCTGCAGGGTACGGGCTCCTACGCGTCGCTCGTCGCGTCCTATCGTCCGCCGTACGCGCAAACGGACGCACTCCACGTCGCCGGATACTTCAGCCGTGCCGGTGAGGAGATCGCGTCGTGCTTCGCGCTCTATGGAGCTGGGCACGAGGGACGCCCGGTGTGTTTCGGCGACGGACTTCAACAGGCCTGCCCGTGCGGGAATTCGAGCCCGATCGGCGCGGGAGCCGGCTGTCTCCATTCGCAAGGCGTCGGCAGCATGCTGCGCTCGCGCGGCAGTGCGAGCGTCACCGCGGACACGTTCGAGCTCGTCGGCGCGGCGATGCCATCTGCGTCCTACGTGTCGTACTTCCAGGGGACCTACGCTCCGCTCGGCGGCATCGGCACGCCGTTCACGGCCGGACTGCGTTGCGCATCCGGCAGCGTGATCCGCATCGGAGCGACGCAGAACGTCGCCGGCGCGTCGACGGTTCCGAGCGCGGCCTCGACGACTGCGATCTCGATCCGCGGCGCGATCCCGGCCGTCGGCGGGACGCGCGTCTACCAGGCCTGGCACCGCGATGCGCTCGGCATGTGCGGGCTCACGTCGAACCTGTCGAATGCTGTGCTCGTGACCTGGCGTCCCTAGTGGGGTGATCCCGAAGTCCGCTGCAATAGTCACCCCGCTTGCGCCTCCCCTGCGGCGTCGACGCTCCTCCGAGGGTCACAACGAA
>JAYTBY010000759.1:0-2704 GCA_043736755.1 Planctomycetota bacterium
GATCTACGTCGTCGTGGCGTTGGTCGCGACAGGCCTCGTGCCCTACACCGAGCTCGCAACTGGCGCCGATCCGCTGGCGCGCGCGCTGGCCGGAGCGGGATTGCCGTGGGTGCAACTCGTGCTCTCCATCGGCGCCGTCATCTCGATGTCGGCCGTTCTGCTCGTCTTCCAGCTCGGTCAGCCGCGCATCTTCTTCTGCATGTCGCGCGACGGGCTCTTGCCCAAGGTCTTCTCGAAGCTGCACCCGAAGTACCGCACACCGCACGTCACGACGATCCTGACGGGTCTCGCCGTGGCGGCGGGAGCGGCGTTCATGGACGACGATGCGACCTACGACCTCACGAACATCGGGACGCTCTTCGCGTTCTTGATCGTGTGCATCGGCGTCATGGTGCTGCGCGTCAAGAAGCCCGACTATCCGCGGCCGTTCCGCGTGCCGTTCGTGTGGGTGCTCGCGCCGCTCGCGTCGCTCGCCTGCATCTACACGATGACCGGCCTGCCGACGACCGCGTGGAAGCGCTTCGGCATCTGGCTCGCGGTCGGGATCGCGATCTACTTCTTGATGGGCTGGCTGCGCAGCCGGAACGCAAGCGGATCCGACGCCGGGCCCACGCCTTCGAAGCACGCGTAACCGTCCGGGGCTCGCGTCGAACGCAGCGCTTCCGCGACCGACCGCGAGGTTCTCTCGCGAGCGTTCGAGAGCGCGCTCACGATCCATTCGGTCGTGGCGACCGTGGCGTCCGTTCCGCGCGTGCTCGTGAACGCGAACGTGCCCTCGCGCGCCGCGTCGTCGCGCGGGCAACCGACGCACACGACGACCGTCCCTGGGGCGAGTTCGGCGGCGATCCGCAGGCGCTCTCCATCCGGCGTGACGAGCGCGATGTGCACGCCGGGATCGCGCTCGAGCCGCGCGGCTCCGCCGCGGATTCCCGCCGGAGTTCCGCGGTCGTCGAAGGCGTTCACGTGGAGTTCGAGGCCGTTCGCGCGCGCGGCCTCGGCCGCGAAGCATCCACGGAGCGTCTCCGCGAATGCGCGTCCCGTCGCGCCGGTCGGGCCGGTCACGTCGCCGAGGATGCCGATCGCGAAGGGGCCGGGATGATCCAGGCTCGCGGGCGCATCCAGTCCGGCGTAGGACACGCTCGCGTCGACGGACGGCGCTTTCGAGCATGCGCTGACCCACAGACATCCGCCGAGGGATGCCGGGAACGCAAGGCGAACGAGGAACGGCGTGGACATCGTCGGGACGCTCGCGGAGCATCCTACGCACGCACGCGCGAGATTCCTCGCCTCGAACCACCCCGCACACGGCGGACAGAACCACGATGACCTGCTCGATCCTCCTCGCCGCCGCGCTGTTCTCGGGCTGTGCCCCCGTTACCCCAATCGCCGAGGGGGAGTCCTGGACAGAAGAACGTCTCGCAGCGGTGACGGCCGAAATTCAGGCGCAGGTCGAGACCATTCGCGGCGCGAAGTTCCAACGGCCGGTGAAGGTTCAGGTGGCCGACACGACGATCCTGCGCGAGTACATCGCGAAGCGCGAAGCGACGATGACGAGCCCCGGCCGGCCGCACCGTGACGAGTGCGTCGCAAAACTCCTCGGCCTCGCGGCTCCCGGGCTCGACTTGCGCGCGCTCGAACTCGAGGTCCTCGAGGGTCAGGTCGGCGGTTTCTACGACCCGACGAGTGACACGTTCTTCCTCATGGCCGCGATGAAGGGCCAAGGGGTGCGCGTGATCCTCGCGCACGAGCTGACGCATGCGCTCGACGATCAGATCCACGATCTCGACGCGCGTCTCGCCGCCGCGAAGGAGGACACGGACGCGGAACTCGCGATTCGCTGCGTCGTCGAGGGCAGTGGCACGAACCTCATGAATCGCTGGACGCTCGAGCATGGTCGCTCGATTTCTGCGGAGGACATGGCCGCGCTCCAAGAGATGGGCGTCGACGTGATGAAAAAGGCGCCACCGTTCCTGTGGAGGCCGCTCGTCGCGTCGTACTTCGCGGGCGACGCGTTCCTCGCGCGGAAGAGCGGTTTCAATCTGACGGCGGCCGCGGTGACTGCTGCGGATGTCGATCGCGCGTTCCGTGAACCGCCGCGATCGATGGAGCAGGTACTGCATCCCGAGCGCTACTGGGATCCGAAGAAGCTCGACCATCCCGTGCGTGTCGAGTTCGACTCGAAGACGATTCCAGCGGGTTGGACCGAGCTCGCGCAGGACACGTTGGGCGAGTTCGCGCTGGCGCTCCTCACAACGCCGCCCGCGGATCGCAAGGGGCTCGATCTGTCGAACCCGATGACGTTGCTCGGCCTGAAGTGGTCGAACGAGGCTGCGAGCGGGTGGGGCGGCGACCGGTTGATTCTCTTGGGGGCCGGCGACGATCGCTTCCTTCAGCTCGTGACCGTGTGGGACAGCGTGAGCGACGCTGTGCAGTTCGCGAGCGCCGTCGAGAAGGCCGCGCCGACGTTGTTCACGGGTGTGCGCGACGGCGGAGCGGGTTGGGTGCCGAAGTTCACGCCGACGCACTTCGACGTGCGGACGCCGATGGACGTCCAGAGCCCGCTCTTCGTCGTCGTCCGGGTCGCTTCGTTCACGGCCGCTCGGGAGAGCGGGTTCGCTGCACTCGACGTCAGCTGGGGTTCGCAGGCCGCGGCAAAGCCCATGAAACCGACTACGGAATCGGACTCAACCAAAGACGGCCGCTG
>JAYTBY010000760.1:0-5873 GCA_043736755.1 Planctomycetota bacterium
CTGCTCGGGCGTGAATCTTCGACGGGCTCGCTTCGACATCGGGACATCCTGGCGCTTCTCGCGCTATCGGGGGTGTCCACTTTCTCGGGGCAAGGTCAGTCCAAGCGAGGTCCAAGCGGACCGGATCCACACCTCCGCCACCTCGGGCGGGGCCGCAAGCGGACCAGGCTGTGACCCTCTGCTGGAGGTCATCCGCTTGGAGTTCCGATCCCCTGCGTCTTTCGAGGGTGCCGGCCGAGATCTTCGCCGTCTTTCGAGAACATGTGGCCTTCATGCAGACTTAATCAAGTGTTCAATATTCTCTCGCAAATGGTCAGCACTACTGCGGGGGCCCCGGGCTCATGACACGCTCCACGCCCGTCTTGTCGCTCGGCGCAGCCGCGCTCGCTCGCTGCGCCACGATCGTCCTGACGGGAGCCGCTCATCCGACCAGGACTGCACTCCCGGGCGCTGAAATCCATCCCGCCAGCGCGATGGTCCATTTCGCGCTCGAGCGCGATTGGGCTGCACCCTCCCCCTGTTCCGGGTTCCACTCGGCATCGTCGATGTGATGGATACGCTTCACTTCGAACGGTACGAGTACAAGTACCTCGTGCCCGAGGCATGGACCGAGGCGATCCGTCGCTTCATCCATCCTTACGTCGAGCTCGACAAGCACGCGGCCCGTGCTCCGGATCGCCGTTACACGATCCATAGCGTCTATCTCGATACGCCGAACCTCGACCTGTACACCGCAGCCGTCAGGGACGAGGTCGATCGCTTCAAACTGCGGATTCGCTCCTACGACGACGACTTGAACGGGCCGTTCTTCTGCGAGGTCAAGCGCAAGATCCGCCAGGTGATCGTCAAGGATCGGGCGCTGATCTCGCGCAGAGACTGCGACGCGCTCCTCAGCGGGCAACCGATCACGCTTCCCGCCGGGGCGTCGGCCGACAATCTCGCTGCGTTCCAGGAGCGGGCCGTGCGCACAGGCGCGATCCCGATGCTGTTCTCGCGCTATACGCGCGAGCCTTATGAGAGCGTGTTCGGGGAGTACTCGCGCATCACGTTCGATCGCGCCATGTGTTTCCAGATGTTCGCCGGGGCTGGCTTCCACGAGGACCCGGACGCTTGGACCTATATCGACGGCGCCGGGGCTATGCATGGTCTCCCGTGCGCGATGGTCGTCGAGCTCAAGTTCACCCGCAACTTCCCGCGCTGGATGTCCGACCTGGTCGCCGAGTTCGACTTGGAGCGGCGGCGATACTCGAAGTTCGTGTCCGCGGTCTCACACCACTTGCAATCGGGCTTCGGCGGACCGGACTTTCAGCGTCACGCTTGGATCGATGGGTAATTATGGAACAGATGCTCGATCATTATCTGAGTTACGAGCCAGGTCTTTCCTGGCAGATGATCCTTCTCACGATGCTGGTGTCGTTCATATTCTGCCAGCTGCTCGCGGCCGTCTACGCGTGGACCTTCCGCGGGCTCTCGTACTCGCGCGGCTTCGTGATCTCGCTTGCGCTCACCGGGGTCGTCGCGACGCTGCTCATGCTCGCGATCGGCAACAACATCGCGCGCGGGCTCGGGCTTCTCGGAGCGATGGGCGTCATCCGCTTCCGAGCCACGATGCGCGACCCGCGCGACATGACGTTCATCTTCGCAACGCTCGCCGTAGGGATCGCCGTGGGCGTGCAGGCGTTCCTGATCGCCGGGATCGGCGTCATCACGTTCATCCTCTTCGCGATGCACTTGACGTTCAGTCCGTTCGCGAGCCGCAGGCAGTTCGACGGGCTCTTGCGCTTCAACAGCAGCGCGAGCCCGACCGCCGACGAGCGCCTCAAGCGCCTCCTCTTGCAGTACTGCTCGCGGTTCGTCCTCGTGAACCTGCGCGAGGTCGCCCAAGGCAAACGCCTCGAGCACGCCTACCACGTGAAGCTGCGCGACCCGTCGTTCCAGCAACCGCTCGTCGCCGCGATTCGCACGCTGGACGAGATCAACGACATCTCGCTTCTGATGCAAGATCCGGCGCTCGAGGTTTAGCGATGGAAGCAACTCAGGAACGCCCAGCGATCGTCACCTCGCCGGGCGGGACTCTCGCCCCGCCTCCGATCGCGGTTTCGCGCCGTCTCGCGCGGTGGATCCTGCGAATCTGGCCCTTCGCAGCTTGGTGCGGCGCCATCGCCGCGGCGGTCTGGCTCTATCTAGGTGCAGCCGGGCCAGGCCATGCGATCGCGTGCGAGTCCGCGCAGGAGCTGAGGATCTCGTCGGCGATCGCCGGCCGGATCGCAACGCTCGAGGTGACCATCGGACAGTTGGTCCACGCCGGCGATCTGATCGCGACGCTCGATGCGCGCGACATCGATGCACGCCTGCGCCTGGAGCAGGCGGAGCTCGCTCGGTCGCGCACGCGCGTCGAGGCGGAACGTGAGGCGCTTCGCCTCGAACAGGTAGACCGTCGGGCGCAAGCGATGTCGCGGCGCAACGCCTATGAGGGCGAAGGCCGCCGGCTGCGCGGCATCGCCGACGCGCACGCGACGGCTCAGGCGACCGATCAGGCGGAGTTCGACGCGCTGACGCCGCAGATCGAGCGCTTGAAGCCTCTGCTCGAGAAGAAGCTGACGACAGCTGATCGGATCGAAGAGCTGGTCCAGAGGCGCGCCGTGCTCGCGGAGCGGCTCGGGTCGCGCCCCGAGCAAATGCGCCGAGCGCGCGAGGAACTCTCGGCGTGGGAACTGCTCGAACCCGAAGAGCTCCAAGACGCAGACCTTGGCGCCAGCCTGCTCCCGTTCGAGATGGCGCAGAAGTCGCAGGAGGCGCGGGTCGCCGAGTTCGAGCTGGAGCGCGACAAGTGCCGGATCTCCGCTCCGGCCTCTGGCACCGTAAGCCTGACCGCGGCGCGGCCGGGCGAGTGGCGCGCGGCGGGCGAGGAGATCGCGCACATCCTCCTCCCGAACTCGGGTCGCGTCGATGCGTACGTCAACGATCGCCAGATCTCCGCCGTCACGATCGGGATGCGGGCGACGCTGCTCGCGCGCGACCGCGCTGGTCCGCCGCTCGAAGGCACGGTCGTAACGATGGGGCCGCTCATCGAAGAGGTTCCGCTTCGGTTGAGATCGATGGTCACCCTTCCGCAATGGGGAAGGCGGATCACGATCGCGGTCGAAGGGCTTCACGATTCGCTCGCGGGCGCGATCTATGACGTGAGGTTTCATTGAGGCGGCCGTCGACCCACGAGCTCGTTGCGCTGATAGGCGGCGCCAGCGTGCTCCTCTCGAGCTGCTCCACATACCGCGTGGTGCCGCTCGACGAAACGGCGCTGCTCGCCGAGCTGCGCGCGACGCGGATCGAGTTCCCCGCGGACGGACTCGATCCCGTACAAGCGGTCGCCCTCGCGCTCGTCCACAATCCGGCGCTCGTCGCTTTGCGCCGCGAGCACGAGATCGCGGAGAACGTCGTTCTGGCCGAGGGCGCGTGGCGGAACCCAGAGCTCCGGCTGAACCTGACCAACTTGGCATCGACGCTGAGCAACCCGGTGGCGCTCGCGCTCGGGTTGCGGATCTTCCCGCCCGTGCCGGGGGAAGGCGACGCGCGCGTCGCGCGTGCGCGAGCCCTCGACGAGCGCGTCGTCGCCGAGATTGCCGACCGCGAGGCGCACCTGGCTGCCGAGACGAAGATCGCCCACGCCGACGTTGTCGCGCTCGAAGAAGAACTCGCGCTGGTGCAGATCGGGCGCAAGCTCCATGAACGCATCGCTTCCATGGTGAGCGAGCGCGTCGCCGCTCAGGCCGCGACGCGCCTCGACGAATCGCTCGCGATCTTGCGACGTGAGGAGATCGAGAACGAGATCCACGCGGTGGCGGGGAAGCTCGACGTGGCGCGCGCCGAGTTTGCCTCGCTCGTGGGCGCGGCTCCAGACGCGACGATCCAGGTGAAGAAGGCGATGAGCGAGAGCGAGTTGTCCATGCCGAAGGAAGCGGAGCTCGAGCAGGCCGCGCTCGAGCGGCGCGCGGATCTGCAGGCGCTGAAGCATCAGTATGAGGCGCAGCAGCAGAGTCTCCGACTCGCCCATCTCGCGCACGGGCTGTGGCCGACGTTTCTTCAGCCCGAAGCGGAAGCGGATCATCTCGGCCGCAGCCTGGGAGTCCAGGCTGCGTTCGAGATCCCGATCTTCGACACGGGGAAGGCGGCGATCGCGCTGGAAGAGGCGCGCGCGCGCCAAGCGCGAGAGCTCTATTCGGCGCGCCTCCACGAAGTGCGCCGTGAGATCCACCTTGCAGCTCTCGAGTTGCGCGAGGAAGCGCGGCGGCAGCGCTATCAGTCCGATCGCATGCAGCCGGTGCTCGAGCAGACCGAGCAGCTCATGCAAGCAGCTCTCGAGGCGGGCGAGGTGGACGCGCTCAAGCTCGTGACGATCGAGACGCGGCTCCTCGACGCACGACGCGGCGCGGTACGGGCGTGGCTTGACCTGGAACGCGCGCGCGTCACTTACGAACTCGCGACTGGGACCGTGTTCGGTACGCGATGAACCCCAGACGACACACGCAGCGGATCGTCTCGATCGTCGCGATCCTCGCGCTGAGCGCGCTCGTGCTGAGGACGGCGCTCGCTTGCCAGGATCCGAAGAAGCCGACGCTCGGAAAGCTCCGCATCACGGTCTTCGAGCTCGAAGCACACGGGCTCGCGGTCGCGCTCGAGACGCCGTCCGGTGCGGTGTACTTCATCGACACCGGAGCCAAGGACGGCGACGCCAACGCGGGCAAACACACGCTCGCTCCGTTCCTGCGGGAACGCAGCGTGACCGAGGTGGCCGGAATCCTCGTGAGCCATCCGCATCAGGACCACTTCGGGGGGGCCCGCTACCTGCTGAAGCACTTCTCCGTGAAGAGCTTCGTGGATGGCGGTGCGGAGGGACCGCTCGTCGACAAGGACTACGTCGAGCTGAAGGACTTGGCGCGCAAGTCCGGGGCGGAGTACCGGGCCGTCCACGCGGGCGACACGCTGACGTGGGATCCTGCCCTGGAAGTCACGGTGCTCGCGCCGCCGAAAGATGGCGTGAAGTCGAAGGACAAAGACTTTCTGAACGACAACTCGATCGTGCTCCGGATCCGGCACGGGAAGAACGTGATCCTTCTTCCCGGTGATATCGAGCACGACGGAAGCGTGAGCCTGCTGACTTCGGTGCCCGTGGAGACGCTGCGATCGACCGTGCTCGTAGCGCCGCACCACGGTTTCTTCGAGGAGCACCGCTTCGTGGAGGCCGTGAAGCCACAGACCGTGGTCGTGTCGTGCCAGGCGAAATACACCGACAAGGAGCCCCGTTCCCCCGGCGACTTGGCGCAGACCGTCTTCGGTGCGGTGGGCGCAAAGGTCTACGTCACCGCCTGGAACGGAACCGTCTCGATCGTCTCCGACGGCGCGGCCTGCACCGTCAGTGCCGAACGCGAGAACAAGTGAACAGCCACACCTGGGAGCGACGCAGGAATGCAAGCCACGATGTGTCGTCGGACTTCTGCCTGCGAGCGCAGCCGACCAGGAGGCAATCGTCGTGTTCCGGATCGTGATTCTCCCCCGGCGAAGGGGACACCCAGACAGCGCGCGATCGAGCCCGGCGGGGCCGCCGTGATCTTCCCCCGGAAAAGTGGACACCCAGACAAGGAGCAGGAATGCTCCCGACGAGGAAGTGTCCATGGTCAGGTCTCGACGAAAGCACAGTGCGGAGTTCAAGCGTGACGCGGTACGGCTGACCCACGAGCCGGGTCGCACAATCGGCGAGGTCGCGACGAGCCTCGGCCCCGACCGCGGCCTCCTTCAGCGTTGGAAGTCGGAGATCGACGCCCACGGCGCGTCGGCGTTCCCGGGCAACGGCCGCGCGAAGGCGTCCGACGAAGAAG